>JAILIC010000003.1 GCA_024695475.1 Treponema sp. | reverse complement strand
AAGATGGCATTGCTTGAAGCTGATGTTAATGTCAGAGTAGTGCGTCGTTTTGTAAACGGAACCATTGAAGAAGCAAAGGGTGAGAAGGTTCTTCGTGCAGTTGATCCTGGTCAGCAGTTTATCAAGATAATTTATGATCGTATGGTACATTTGCTGGGGGATACTAAGGTCGATTTGCAATTAAAAGGACCTGATACCCAGTCTATCATTCTGTTGCTTGGTTTACAGGGTGCTGGTAAAACAACTGCAGCTCATAAGCTTGCCTATAAATTAAAAAAAGATGGTCGTAAACCATTATTAGTTGCTTGTGACTTGGTACGACCAGCTGCTGTTGAACAGTTGTGTGTTCTTGGTCAAAAAATTGATGTTCCTGTATATAAAGAAGATACCAAGAATGCCGTACAAGTTGCAGAGAATGCAATAACATATGCAAAACAGCATGGATATGACACTATCCTTATCGATACTGCTGGTCGCTTGCAGATCGATGATGACATGATGGCAGAACTCATTTCTGTAAAGCAAAAAGTAAATCCTGTTGAAGTATTGCTTGTCGCTGATGCTATGACAGGACAGAACTCTGTAGAAATCGCCCAGACGTTTGATGAAAAGCTCGGTCTTACAGGTGTTATTCTTACTAAGTTTGACTCTGATGCCCGTGGTGGTGCTGCAATTTCATTAAAATCTATCACTGGTAAGCCAATTTTGTTTATTGGTACTGGTGAAAAAACAGAAGACTTTGAAGTATTCCATCCAGAGCGAATTGCCAGCCGTATCTTGGGTATGGGTGATATTGTTTCTTTGGTTGAGAAAGCTCAGGAAACCGTTGATCAGGAAGAGGCTGAACGTCTGCAACAGAAGATGGCCCGTAATGAGTTTACCCTTGATGATATGCTTGCGCAGTTTCAACAAGTAAAAAAGATGGGCTCTATGCAATCTTTGATGGAAATGATGCCAGGTTTGGCAGGACAAATGAATGGACAGCAACTTGATACTTCCATGATGAAACATCAAGAAGCTATTATTCAGTCAATGACTAAAAAAGAGCGTGCTAACCATTTGATTATTGGTCCAAGTAGACGTAAGCGTATAGCTAAAGGCTCTGGTACATCAGTTGCAGAAGTAAATAAATTGATTAAGCAATTTGAAAAAATAAAACTTACAATGAAAAAACTGAGCCGTAATAGAGGTATGCAGGCAAAACTGATGCAACAGCTGTCTGGTATGTCAAACGGTAAGTTTGGTTTTTAAGGTAAAAGATGACCATCCTCTCTTTTTTATAAACAGCGAAGTCAAGGTTTTTCGCGTCAGTGTACCTTGACTTCACGTATGAGGGCTGATGAGTCTCTTAAAGAGAACATAGTTTTTTGCTATATCTTTTATTTTACATGGATGACAGATGCTATTCTTCCATCTTGTGTATATGCCTGGATTGGATTTTTAGCATCGATGAGCGGTGTAATACCTCTATAAAATGTATAATAATAAGTACCGCTTGTAAGCGGAATATCTATTTCATAAATTCCCGGTGTAGTTTCATTCAAATAATAAATCCAGGAATCCCAATTGGTAAATGTCCCACCTAATCTAATGCATTGACCTGATTCCCCTTTATACACAAAATGAACAGATCCATTATTCTTCTGATAGGTTTCTGGAGGAATACGAGTATCTATGGCAAGTTTAGAAATTGTTACTCCAAGTGTAGTATCATACTCTTTGTTGCTGTTTAAAGGATCAGTAGTCCATAATCCATCTAGTATAAGACGATATGATATTGATGTGAGATTTTCTGGCGGAGTAAGAATATAGAAAAACCAAGACCTGGTAGGCTCGCCATCTTCATCAGTCAGGGTACGAATTTTAAATGGATGTATTATCTTGTAGTTTTCAAAATCAAAAGCGATGCCAACAAAATGATAACTACTACGCTCTGTTGTAAAAACGATATCCTTACCGAGGATTTGGGGTGCTCCCGGTCCGTCCATTGCGGTTACTAATGCATCATATGCATAAATTTTGTTTTCTGTCTCTGCATCCTGAGCCTGAATAGATAATGAAAGTAATGTAAAACAAATGAGACATATAAGAAAAATTCGTTTTGCCATATTCTGAATATCGTCAGGTTACATAAAAACCTCAAGCGAAAATTACTTATATTTAGTAGTAAAGAGGTATAAAAAAAAATCCGTAATTATAAATAAGAAAGAGAATTTTTTACTACTTGTAATACTATTTTTTGTGGAGTAAAATTACAACGTCATGCCAGGACTAGATCAATTAAGAAAGCTTAGTGAAGATATTCTTGCCTTAGGAAATGAGAGCGTCATTAGAGCCTCTCGTGGTGAGAAACCGGTACGAGCTGAAATTCCAACAAATATTTCAGAAGCTAGTGATGCCGATGATTTTGTCCTTGGTGTACCAGAAAAAAAAGAACAACAATCCGATTCAGCTGGAAATGTTTCTGATGCAGAGTCAATATCCGAAGCAGCTCCTGTGGATATGGATACACTCGATAGTGCAGATGAAGGAAATTCAGGACCTAGTGATATTCCTAATCTAGATGATATTCTTGGTGGTGGTGTAGGCAATGTCGGTCTTGATGATCTTGATTTGTCAGGCTTCCTCGATGATTCTGCTGCAGATGCTGCTGGAAATGAATCCCCTCTTGATGCCATTGCACAAGCAGGTGATGCAGCAGGTGAGCCTGGTATTGACGGTTTGAATTTTGATGAGTCTCCACTTGATGCCCTCGCACAAGACAATAACGATTCTGGTGATTTTAATTTAGACGATGTAGATCTTGATGCTCTAGATATCCCCGATGTCAATGAACCATCGGCAGCTGAGATCCCGCCTGTTGCTGATAGTAATATGGCGGAGCCTGCTGCAAGTGAGGTGACTGCTGATACTGGTACTGATGATTTTGATCTGTCAAATCTTGATATACCCGAAGCCTCTTCTGATTCAGTAACTGATTTTGATTTGAATGATATTCCAGGTGGTTTGGAAGCTCCTGCAGATGACTCGGAAAGTGCTGATATACCCTCATTTGATATACCTGCAGAATCTGGTGATACAGCCACTCCAGAAGCTAGTTCTGATATAGACTTTAATCTTGATGATCTAGATATTTCTGATCCTACAGCTAGCAGTGACATAGAAAAAACTCCAGCTCCAGAAAATCTCGATGTTGGAGCAGATACTGATTTTACTATTGATAATCTGGATATATCTGACACTGACAGTATGGCTGATAGTACTGTTTCAGCCGCTCCTGAAATACCAGGTTCAGACGATACTCCAGTTCCAGAAAATCTCGATATTGGATCAGATACCGATTTTAATATTGATATACCTGACAGTATCTCTGATGGTGAGGCTGCAGAAGCCCCAGAAGATACCTCTGATACCGATTTTAATCTTGATGATCTTGATATGGCAGATAGTGGTACAACAGAAGATGTACCAGCTGCTACTGAAGATTTTGATGCTGTACCGATGCCATCTCTGGATGAGGAAGAAGCTCCATCTGTACCGGATGTCGATTTTTCCGATGCAGGTGCTAGTGAAGCTGTTGCTGGTATAGATGATTTAGATATGCCTGATATGAATACTACAGGTGATGCTTCTGATGGATTTGACATGGCAAATCTTGACTTTGACATGGGCACTGATGACATGAGCGCTGATATAGGTGGCGAAATGTCTATGGGCGTTGAGGCAGAAGATAGTGGTAGTATTGATGATACTGGTGGCTTATCAGATTTTGAAATCCCTGATACAGACAGTACGCTCGAAAACGGTGCAAGCGACTTTGAACTTGCCAATCCTGATGATTTTGAAATACCTAATTTTACCAATATTGAAGGTGAAGCTGATCTTAGCAAAAAAGAAACTGTTGAGATAGGTAAAGAAGAAGCTGCTCCTCGTACAACCCTTACTGATGAAGAGTACGAAAAGTTTAAGGCAAACCTTACTACCTATCCGTTAAATGTCCGTATTGCTGTTGAGGAATTAATTGCAAAAGATGAATTTACCGATGACGTTGTTTTTGAAGTTATCGATAAAGTATTAAAAAAAGTATCTGCACGACAGCTGGCAACTCATCTTGAAAAACTGCTTGATATTAGTATTGCAGTTCCTCGTGATTATGAGAGACGTTCATTTGCAGAATATGAAGCATATAAGAGCTCTATAAAATATCAGCTGCTTAATAGAGTAATCCCTATGGCAATTGCTGGATTGGTAGTTGCTATGATAGGTATGTGTCTCTTCTTTGTAACAGATCGTTTTGTATATCGTCCGCTCAAGGCTAATTCTCTCTATAAACAAGGATATGCACTTCTGGAGTCAGACGAGTATCCTCAGTCAGAGATGAAGTTTCAAGAGGCTGTTTCGTATCATGCTAATAAGAAATGGTTTTTTAGATATGCAGTAGGATATAAAAATCATAAACAGTACAGTAGAGCAGAAACAATGTACGAGCGTATCCTCGGAACATTTGATTTTGACAAGCAAGCTGGTCTTGAATATGCCTATATGGAAATGGCAGATCTTGCAAATTATGAGCGTGCCGAAAAAATTGTACGTCGCTATGTTCTTGACCATTATATTAATGATAAAGATGGTATTTTGCTTTTGGGAGATATTTATCTTGAGTGGGCAGGTGAAAAAGATGAGAGTAAATTTGATGATGCCCGCACGCAATATGCCTCACTGATACAGTTGTATGGATCAAATGATTTGTATCTTTCTCGTATGATGCGATACTTTATTCGTATTGACAATTTGCGAGAAGTTTTACAGCTAAAAGAGCACTTTTTCCCTCGCCCAAAGTCTTTAGGTGCAGACGACTTGACTGAATTAAGTGGCTATCTGCTTGAAAAAGAATATGGCGAGCTTGCTCCTTCGGAAGAATACCTGCGGGCAATTATCGAGGATGTTAGACCATTGCTTGAACGTGCTGTCAAAGCAGATCCAGCCAATCCTGTTGCACAGTATAATCTGGCGTCATATTTTGTTAAAACTGATAACAGAAATGCTGCTATTGCTACCATGCAAGAAACAATTGCTACGTTTGACAAAGTACCGACTATAAAAAAGAAGGACATGAATAAGCGTATTGATGCCTATAGGCAACTAGGTGAGTTATATGTTGAGGAACATGAATATCTAAAAGCTGAAGAAGTATATAGCAAAGGTATTGGTGTCTATCAGCAGGAAAATGAAATAAGTGGCTTTGAAGGCAATAAAAACGTAGGTGTACTGTATAGTGACATGGGTGATATTGATTACTATATTAGTGGTAATATGGATAACGCCTTGCGAAATTATAATCGTGCCTTGCAGATATATAATGATGTTCCAGAAATTCGCTATAAAGTTGGAGTTATCCAATATGGTAAGCAAGATTATACCAATGCATTAGGTTCCTTTATAAAGGCATCTGAAGTAGTACATAATGACAATAACCTGTTGCTTGCATTAGGCAATGTACTTGCTTTGCGTAATGATAACTATGCGGCACAAGGATATTATCAGACACTGTTGGATAATATTGCAATGGTTCGCAATAGATTAGGTATCTTGTTCCCACATGAACGGGATGATGAGGCTCGTCTGGTTGACTTATATATGAGAGCATCAAATAACTTGGGTGTTGCACAATATCGCATAGCACATCAAACTGGAGATAGCTCTCTTAATGGTCAGGCTATAGTCCATTTGTCAGAGTCTCTTAACGCTTGGGATGCATTAACACGTAATCCAGAAACCTTAGTAAGAATCGGTGGTAGTAATTTAGCTGAACAAAATATCAGATATATTGCTCATCCGTATACTGACTTTGCTCCTGCAATATATGTTGATATACCGAGAACATTGACCTATGATAAAGGAATAGCAAAGTGAAACTGTTGGGGCGACAGGCGGGCATCTTTTTTACCCGCTATGTCACAGATATAAAAAAAGAAGTATTTCGCAAATCGATACATATTTGCACGGCGTTTATTCCTTTTTTGTTACATTATTTTTATCTACCTACGTTATCTCTCCTTATATGTGCCGGCATTTTATATACGGTTGCTGAGCTCTGTCGATTAAATGGCAAAAAAATACCATTTGTATCTACAATTACAGAAGCGGCAGCCCGAAAGCGAGATGAAAATCGCTTTGTCCTCGGACCTTTAACCTTAGTAATAGGAATCTGTTGCAGCGCGGTATTGTGGAATGAGACTTGTGCTACGGTAGGTATCTTTGCACTTGCGTTTGGAGACGGTTTGGCAAGCCTTGCCGGTAAACTGTTTGGTATGATACGGATACCCGGAACTTCTGGTAAAACAGTTGCAGGCAGCCTTACTTGTTTTGTAGCTATTTTTTGTTCGACCTTTTTATATACACACCATACCTACATCGCTCTATTGATTGCGTGTGTTGGTATGGCAATAGAAGTATTGCCTTTGAAAGATTTTGATAACATACTTATTCCTATTGCATTAGGTGGGGTAACCTCTCTATTACTTCCATAGATATAATCTGTGTATTGCCCTCAGGTATTGCCGAATACCATAGGCGAGCAAAAAGCTTCCTGTGACTAAAAATAAATAATTGTCTGTGTGTATTAATAACAGATATCCTATAATCAGCACGATAAATCCAATACCTTCTTCATGTAACTCGACAATTTCTTGAAGATGAGCATTAATAAAAAACGAAGAAGCCGTAATTATATAGATAATAATTTGAATGATATTGAAAAACTGGTTATATCCCCAAGTAATAAGACAAGAACTGGTTACCGTCATTGTATTAAGAGGAATAAAAGAAGCAAGAATGAATGATGCTGCAATTAGCAGGTTAAAATTGCGGAACATATACATGTGTTGTTCGGTGCTTGTTAAAAGTGCTGCCATCAAAAAGAAAAGAGGACAGAGTACTCTTCCACAAAAAATAATCCTTCCGATAAAGACTAAAAAAGGTGAATATGTTTGCCACATATCAAAGCAAGGCAAAAACAATCTCGATGCTTCGGTAGTACAGGTAATGAGAAAACAGGCAAAAAAGAATACTTCATTTGACTGTGTTTTTTCAAAATACCGATACACAATATACATACCAGGCAACGGTATAAACAACAGTATAAATAACGAAAGTATGGTTGGTAAAAAGGATGAGCGTAATAAAATAAAGTTTGTTTTGAAAATGGAAGTAGTATACTCTGGTTGTGAGACAGTATGAGTTGCTAGCGCATATATGAATATACCTGTAATAAGAAGACAGCTTATCGTAAATAGTAATTGCAATACCATGAAAAAATGATTTCGGTCATTGAGTGTCATAAAAAAATGATAGCCGTTACTGATATTTTAGTAAAGACTTATCATTTGATTCCGAAAATATAAATGATATCATGTGGAGGATTCCATGAAAAAACTCGTAATAATCGGATTATCTATTTTTTCAATTTGTATCAGTGCTTTTGCCGGTGATGCTGCGG
Organism: Treponema sp.; assembly: GCA_024695475.1. GTDB lineage: Bacteria > Spirochaetota > Spirochaetia > Treponematales > Treponemataceae > Treponema_D. The sequence continues at coordinate 39,697 of JAILIC010000003.1, read as the reverse complement.
TTTTTGTTGATAAAGGTTTTTCACAAGATGGCTCTGTTTATGTCTTTGGTGAGTATGGAAAAACGGACTATTCTTTTCAGTCATATGCTGAAATATATACAGTAAATGTTGCTGGTAATGTATTTGTTCCTGGTGAAGTATATCGTACAGTACCCTCTGCTGCTACTTCAAATACAAGTGGTAAAGAAGCTTTTGAGCAGTTACTGGCCAAAAACTATGCAACACTGAAAAAGTATGGCTGTGTACAGAATAGACCAGATAACCTGTTATACTCACGTCCAGAAGATGCTGAAAGTACGGGTGATGCTATTTCGTTTAAGGACTTTTTGAATGAAGGCAGTTCTATTTCATATCATATAGCGTTAGTGCCATCGATAAAGGGCAGTGGAATTCAGACATCTTCTTCATTCTATATTTCACTGCGAAAGCTTGATGCTAATGGCCAAACAGTGGGAGAGTATACGGTCGGTTCACCTCAGATACAGCGAAAAGGTGTAACAGGCTACTGTATTGATAAGATTTTTAGAGATGCAAGTGGACGTAATCTTGTATTTGTTATCGAAAAAACGGTCGAAGATGCCAGTGGTACCTGTATCCGCTACATGGTAGAAACAATTCGTTTGTAATCTTGTATGAATGTATAAAAAGCTGTCCTTTGGGACAGCTTTTTTTTGTTTAAAACAGGTAATCTGGTGTATTTTAGTTCCTCTTTTTATCAATCGTTTGCTATTTAAAGGTGAGGATATTATGAAAACACTATGTATTATCATTTTACAGACGATTATTTTATCGATATTGGTTTTAAGCTCTGTTTTTCAAGTTTCCTGTACCCTTACCGAGTCAGGAATCCATGTACTGTCAGGCGATTATGACACTCCAAAAATTGTTTCGTATGGAGTGCGCTCTGCGACGACGATAGCAATTACTTTTTCAGAGCCGGTGTCTCCGAAATCAGCAACCGTAAGTGACGATACTGTTACATATGATACGGTAATTGCACATGATGGGGATAAAACGCTCGTTTATACGTTGTCTGAGCAGACTGTGGTTGGTAAAGCATATAGTCTTTATAGCGAGATAAAGGATGCGGTAGGCAATACGTTGACCTTTAGTATTCCATTTACAGGATATAATGATCATTGTGCACTACTGGCACTGACGGAAATTCAGGATGGAAAAGCTTCATCTCCAACAAAGCATAAACTTAAATATGAATATGTCGAATTGCTTGTTTTGAGGTCTGGCAATTTGTCAGGCTTGATATTATCCAGTGCCTATGATGGACTGGAACAGTCGTATGCCTTTCCTCCTATAGAAGTAACAAAAGATGAAGTCATTGTTGTGCATATGAGGAGTGATGAAGAAGACAATTGCATTGATGAGATAGGTGCTGACTTGTCACTAGCTTCTGGATATGTATGTACTGATAGTGCCCGTGATTTATGGGCTGCTAACACTAAAGCGTGTTTTGGCTCTTCGTGTGATGTCATTACCCTAACACAGAGTGCAGATAACCATATACAGGATGCATTTGTCTATATACGGTCTGATAGGGAGACATGGACAAAAGTAAATGTAGGGAAAGCTGCGGCAACGCTCCCCGATACAGTATGGAATACAAATGTGAATGAACGTGGAGCCTTTATCGTTACCAAAAGCTCCTCTCCAGTTCATTTTGTAAGAACCGTAATAAATAAAGGTATACATGAGTGTTATTCTTCTCCATCGGATTGGGCAATGGTTACCCCGTCAAAGGCATCTCCGGGAATATTTGATGGAAAAGCATAGAAAAGTGTGCTGCTTTATGCTATTATGTACTCATGGCTGAATTATTAGCACCGGCAGGTAACATTGAATCTCTTGATGCTGCAATCGGCGAAGGTGCCGATGCAGTATATATGGGTCTTAAAAGCTTTAATGCAAGACTTCGTTCTACCAATTTTGCATGGAATCAATTTGAAGCTGCTGTCAATTCTTTGCATCGCCAAGGCAAAAAGATATATGTAACGGTTAATACCGTTGTTGAGGAGTATGAGACAGAACGCTTGTATCGTTTTTTGTCTTACTTAAATCAGGTTGGCCCTGATGGACTTATTGTTCAGGACTTTGCTGTTTCGCGTATGGCACAGCAGTTTTTTCCTAAATTGGAATTACATGCCTCAACTCAGATGAATGTAGAAAGTGCTGCGGCAGTTAACCTTTTGAGTAAGGAAGGTTTTAAACGCGCTGTTGTAGCTCGTGAACTCGGTTTGGAAGAAATAAAATCCATCAAGGCACGCACCAATATGGAACTTGAAATATTTGTTCATGGTGCATTATGTGTCAGCGAGTCTGGACTTTGCTTGTTTTCTAGCTTCTTGGGAGGCAAATCTGCAAATAGAGGTATGTGTACGCAGGCATGTCGCCGTTACTATACTGCAGAGGGTGCTTCTGGAGCAAAAGAAGGTTATTATTTTTCTCCTTGTGATTTACAACTTATCGAAAAGATTCCTGATTTAATGGAATTAGGCGTAGAGTCATTTAAGATAGAAGGCCGTATGAAAAGTGCCGAATATGTTGGTAGTGTTGTTGCTGCATATCGCTATCTTATGGATCACTATAAAGAAGATAAAAAAGGCTCTATTGCAGCTGCTAAGCGTATGCTTGCAAATGACTTTGCCCGTAGTAAGACTACCTATTGGTATGGTTTTTCAAATGTCGCAGAGGGTGTTGAAAAAGCAGGGGCTGCAATACTTAATCCTAATCAGGCAGGCGGTACTGGTATCTACCTAGGCGTTATCGATCAACTGAAGAGTCCTGATGAAGACGCTATTAAGAATGCTGGTGAAGAACGTATCCGAATGGCCTTGCTCAAGGGTGGTAGTTATGACCCGGATCCAGGCGATTCTATTCGTTTGCATACTAAAAATGATACCGGTCGTGTCAGTCACAAAGTACGTACTGTTTCTATCGATGAAAAGGGTAATCGTTGGATTGATATACCGCAGGGATTTTCTTGTGGCGATAGTGTCTATCTATTGCAGATAAAATCTATGTCAAAACGCTATCCACGTGTATTACCAGGCGATATCAGTCATTTTAGACGTCAACCGGGAGCAGAACGCCTGCCGATTCTTGATGTGACACCTGTAGAAAAGAATGAATTGTCTTATTTTCCTGATGGCTTATATATACAGGTATCGACATTATCGGACGTCTTTGTTGTACAGGCAGGACACCCGGTTCGTGTTATCATCGAGTTAAATTACGAGACAATTCCTCAGTTGTTAGAAGCAAAAACTGTTTTACCATTGTCAAAAAAGCAATTGATACTTTCTCTTGATCCCTACTGTCCTGCAGGTATCGAAGATGAACTGCAGCAAAAAATCGACCAGTTGTGTGATATGGGATATACAACATGGATTGTTAATAATCTGGCTCATATAGCGATGTTACGTTCTAAAAAAGTGCATATTATCGCAGGTCCATATCTGTATACGTTTAACCGTTGGGCTGTATCTTGGCTTGAAAATCAAAACATTGGAGCTTTTATTACTCCATTTGAAAACTCACGCCAAAATGTTGAAGCTACGTATGAGCGTGCTGTTCGCTCTCGTGTTATGATAACACTGTTTGCCTATCCAACTTTGTTCCGTATACGATTTAAACTTCCTGATTCCTATGATTTTACGTATTTTACAGATAAAGAAGGCATGGAGTTTAAAGTAAATTCTACCCCTGATGGTTCTTTTGTTATGCCAGAAAGCCCTTATTCCATCATTGATAAAGCAGATCTCTTGCGTTCAAATGGCTTTGGACACTTTCTCATTGATTTTTCAAAGACAAAAGTTACTAAGGGATATTTTAAACAGATTTCTACTGCATATTATAAACAGCAAGTATTGCCTGAAACATCTCGTTTTAATTGGAAGGATGGTTTTTACTCTCCTGAAAAGATTGAGGCATATCGTCTTGCAAATGAACGGCAGGAACAAATGCAGGCTGAAAGTAAAAACAATTTTGGAAAACGGACAAATCGCCCTACAAAACAGGGTGCAAGACAATCTGTCCGCAATGGTTCTAATAAACGTCGCCGTTAATTGCACGACTGTGTGTTTTTAAAATACAACAGCTTGCTGAGCTTCTGCTAAGTCAGCAAGTTCTTGCGTGTCAGAAGATACGGTAGTAGTATCGACATCGATTGTATCGTCGGTACTATCCGTATCTTTTTTTATAATCGGTTTGAGGTAAATATGCTCGGCAACAACCGTGACACGGCTGTTGTTTTTACCGTCAGCAGTTGTCCAACGTTCCTGCTTGATTCTTCCGATAATGCGGATTCCCCGTCCAATCGATATTTTTTCTGCGTACTGTTGGGCGTATTTACCAAAAAGGTCAACATTAAAAAAAGATACTTCGTTGCTAAAACTTCCGTCTTGGTTACGATAGCTGCGGTCAACAGCGATGCCGATTTTGCATACAGAGGTACCATTGTCAAATTGGCGAACCTCTGGTTTACGAGTAACATTACCCTCAAGGATAATTGAGTTAAGATGATTCATATTAGTCTCCTATTTTATGTAGTATGGGAACTGACTTTTCCCTACATATAAATAGGAACTAAATGAATAAAATAGGACATGTTTTTACAAAAAACTAAAAAAAAATTATCTGCCGTTGGTATTTTTTATCAAAAGAAGCATGTAAAGCTTGACGTACATAAGCAAAGCGTCTCGCTCTCCAATTTTCTTCATGCCCGGAACGTTACATAATGTTTCTGCAAGGTTTTGTAATCGCTCGTCAGTAAAGGTGGAACCGTTAAGCGACCTAAATATCTTGCGCATATAGTCACGTACCAGACTGTCAACGTCCTCTCGCAGGTTTTCATAGGCATTTTTATCCAGCATCTTATTCCATTGTTTACAGAAGGATTCGAGCTCACGATTAATTGTTGAGCCTTCTTGGACATACTGTTTTTCAAGCTTTTTGGCAGCTTTCGATAATGCTTCCTTTTTTGATACTGGCTGAGAACCTGAACTTGGTATTTCAAATTCATCATTACTTGATACGCTGTTATGCTTTTGACTTGTTTTTGCTTTTTGTTTTTTATTCTTTTTTCTGTTATGCAGGAATGTAGCAAACCAAGATAAAACAGGAAGCGTATACCAGAATGGCAGTTTTATTTTTGCATTTTCATATAATGTGTGCTGCTTAATCATGAGCAGTTCGCTGTAGGGGAGTAACTCATTGTTTGCAAAAATAAGGTTGAGATGCTGATCTGTCCCTGATGTTGTCATTTCATAGCCAAGCATGGTCAAAAAGTTGGCATGTAACAAGGCATACAATACAGGGGAGGCTGTCTCAACTTCTTTTTCGAGCATCTTTTCAAATGCTGCTGTATCTGTCATCTCGGGTAGTTTTTCAAACTGATATAGAGCCTCGTACCAATTGTCGCTGATTGTTTTACTGATAGCATCGTGCGCATCGGTACACAAACGCAAAATTAACGGAAATACACGGTGCTTGTAGATAAAATATCGTTTACCAGACTCTACTTTAAATACCAACAATTGTGGCAATGCATTACTTTCTCCGGAAGAAGTTTCTTTTTCAAGAAACTCTTTGAGGTTTGCATCTTCATATTGTGTACGGAGCAAGATACCCTTGCTGTCGGTAAAATTCAAAATAGTTTCCATGCTATAATAATACGGTTGTTTAAGAAGATACTCTTTGACCGTATCTAGTGCCATGGAAATCTTTTGATTTTTTTGCAGTTGATTTTTATAGTGTGCAATAATGAGCTGAGCAATCTGTACAGACTGCAGTACATTCTGATCTTCTACGGTAAGGTCAGTTACATTCTTGAATTCCTGCGAGATAAAGTAGCAAAGCTGTGTAAAGAAATAAAAACTATCAGTACTGTTTTTTAAGGTATCTGCAGCTCGTTCAGGGGTGTCTACAAAGGCCTTGAAGAAATTCTTTGCCTGAATTTCTTTTCCAGGGTTAGACATGCGCAGTTTATTCTCAAAAAACTCGTGATACTGATCTTTGTCCAAAAGCAACTTGATTTTTGTTAATGCAATATCAGCAAACTTTTCAGCAGGAAAAGATGATGGATATACAATAGAAGGAATCTCTTTTTCAAAAGTAAGACAGTATAATTCTTTGTTTGATAGTTTGGGTGTATTTAATTGAGTCTCTAAAAAACTGGTAATTGTCTTTTGGCAGAGAATCTCTTTTGGTACTTGTTTTGTCAGCTTATCAACGATAGGAAAAGGCGTTTCTGGTTTAGCAAGAATAGTTTGATAAATCTTGTCATAATGCTCTACAAATTGTGAGACAATAAAAATAACCGTCTTTTTATTGCTGAGCTCAGCAATGACAATATCTTTTGAAGCAACGAGATTATCAAGCTCTTGGGTAATCTTTTGCTCTGGATTATCTAAGAATGTAATTAATTCCGGTTGTTCTTCTACATGATGTTGAGTATATTTTTTTACGTATAAAATAAAATCAGTAACTTCTACAATTGAAGATTTTAAATGGGTTGCGTAAAACTTTAATAACGCAAAAATAGGAGAAGCTTTTGCCATACCTTATATTCTATCAAGAAACAAGGCATTTGGAAAGGTCATGTTTACATATGTGTATAGTAAAAAAAATATTTCTCCATTTTCTGAACGTTTAAAAATTTTTCCATATATTATTTGTATGTCAAATACACAGGAAAAAACTATTTTAAAGACGATTATATCGCTATCGAATACGCTTGAAGGCTGCAAACTGGAAGAAACTGTACTTGCGGCCGAAAAAGAAAATCTTACAAGGCTCGCCACGTATCTTGGCGTCGATGAAATTTCAGCTTTGCTTTTTGCAGTGATCTTTATTTATCAGACACAGCACTCTTCTGCAGCAAGTATTACGGATATTGCCGATTACCTCTGTTTTCCTCATCTTATGATGCTTGTATACACAACCAATTTTTCGATCCTCAAAAAAAAGTGTCTTATCGATCAAAAAAAAACAGACCATTTTGGAAGACAAGTAGGTAGTGATTCCGGATACGAAATCCCCGAAACTATTATGGAGTGTGTGATTGAAGACTCTCCGATTATCAGCGTTGAAGATCAGGATGAGCATTCGGAGGCAGTTTTTCATGAGTTTTTTATGCTCTTTAAAACATGCTATAAAAATACAACGCTTGATGAAAACTTTTATCGTACTATTGCAAAACTTGAGCGTACATACAAACAAAACGAGATTATAAAAAACATCAAAAAGCAGTTTCCTAACGATTTGGACACACGCAATATTCTGTATCTGCTTTGTTCCCTTTGTCTGACCGGAAAAACGCTGTCAAACGATGATGTCGATGATGAGGATTTTATTTCCGATATTATGAGCTGTTTTTTTCGTTATGCCAGAATCAAAAAACTGAATGACGAAACTGACATCCTTTTTGAAAAAGGCTTTGTCAGAAAAGAAGTTGAATGTTCCGAGAGCTTTCGTCATAGACCTTTCGTTAGAACGGTACTTAAGCTTACCGCTAAAGGAATAACCACTTTCTTTGGCAGCGAAGCGGAGCGATATATTAGTGAGGATGATGAAAAAAACGATATTGAAAAAGCAAGTGACGCGCTCTACACCTTTGGAAGTGTGTATGAAAAGCATATGGGGTTGTATGCAAAACGCAATCGACTCAAAAAAATTGAAGACCGTTATGCCCATCTTCCCTTTTTTAAGGCAATTATGAGTACTCATCTTGATAGTGCGAGCCGCTTTATTCTGTATGACTGCACAAAGGATTTTTTGAGCGGTGCGGATTCTGGTCTTGGGTCAACATTGCGTGACTATTACGGAAAATCAAGCTCGTATTTTTCAGTGTTGCGCTCGATTCTTGATGAAAAACACGAGCTTATAAAAAAAGGCTTTGTCGAGATCGAAAAAGATGAAGTTGTGGAAAAGACGACCATCACGCTTGCCGACAAAACAATCGAGGCTCTATATGGCGAAAATGCAGATTTGTATATTAAAAAAGGCGTGAGCGGAAAAAACATCATCGAGCCGGAAAAACTTAAAGCAAAAACGCTTTTTTATTCGGAATCGGTGCAAAAGCAGATTGATATGCTCGAAGAAAGCCTCAATCAACAAAAGCTTGAGGCAATGCAAAAGCGACTTGAAGCAAAGGGCCTTTCCAAGGGTGTTGCCGTTTTGCTTTACGGGGCTCCAGGAACCGGAAAAACGGAAACAGTGTATCAACTTGCAAAAAAGACAAATCGAAAAATTCTTCATGTTGATATTGCGGACTCAAAATCGATGTGGTTTGGTGAGAGCGAAAAAATCATCAAGCGTATTTTTACTAATTACCGCCAGCTTTGCAAAACAGCTGAACGTCGCCATGAAAATACTCCGATTTTGCTTTTTAACGAAGCTGATGCATTGATTTCAAAACGGCGTGATGTTACTAGTGGTAATTGTGCCCAGACCGAAAACGCCATCCAGAATATCCTGCTGGAAGAAATGGAAAAGCTGGACGGCATTATTTTTGCCACCACAAACCTCTGCAACAACATGGACAAGGCCTTTGAGCGCCGCTTTTTGTTTAAGGTAGAGTACGAAAAACCGAGTCTTGAAGCCCGTACAAAAATCTGGAGTAGTAAACTTCCTGCTTTGGTTGATGAGGAACTGGAAAAACTTGCCAGACGATTTGATTTCTCTGGAGGCGAAATCGATAATATTGTCCGCAAGTGTGAAATGACAGAAGTTATAAACGGCAAGCTCCCTACGTATGATGAGATAGTGGAGCTTTGCGAAAATGAACGCTTGGATAAAGAAGAAGAACGACATGTGGGGTTTTACATTGCATAAATTTTGGGGCTATGACATTCGTAAAAACACATATCTGCAATGACTGAGGAGCTGATATGGAAAAACAAAACACGGTTATAATTGATGACACGGATAACGAAAAATCGCAGGCCATGCAGGCAACGATTAAAGCACGTTGTGCCAAAGCAAACGAAAAAACATTTACTATAATAGAAGACTTTATCGCTGGTGGCTACGAAAAAAATCTTGCCTTGCTCCTTGTCTATCTTCCTGAAGAACGCTGCAAACAGGCTCTCCAAAAACTTCCCGAAAATGTGCGTAAAAAAGTATCTGACATATTAGAGACCTGTGGTGACAAAAAAAACTGTGACGCGGATGTGATGAGTGCGGCAGGCACCGTACTAAAAAATGCAGACTTTTATGGAGAGCAGGCAGCTTCAGAACTGGTAGAAGGTGAAGATGCAACTTTTGTACATAAAATGCACGATAGTGTGGACGTTCTTTTTGCCGTAAATCCTCTTTTGGCAATGAACCTTGAGTATTATCTTGTAAATTTGGACATACTTATTGATCTGTCTGACAGAGATATTCAAAAATGGCTCAGAGAAGTTGAAACTACGGAATTAGCAAAGGCTTTAAAAGGAAGCTCCAAAATGGTACAGGAAAAAGTCTTTAGGAATATGAGTCATCGGGGAGCTGGGATGCTTAAGGAAGATATGGATTTTATGGGACCTGTTAAAAAAAGTGATGTACTTGCAAGTCAAAAAAATCTTGTAAAAATAGTACGACGGCTCGAGTCTTCAGGTGATATTATTATTCCTGCTACGGCATTTGGCAGCATAGGAGAGGAAACTATTTAGAAGGAAAAAATGCAAGAAGAACTTTATTTTTACAGAAAATACGGAACCAATAGTTTTGAAAAATCTGCTACAGAAAAGACTATAATTCCTGTGCGACAAAAAAGCAGTTTTTTTCCCTATACCATTATTTTTGACAACAAAAAAAAGCTTTGGCAACAAGTTGACGATCTTCCTGTACAAAGTAATCTTGGTGCGGACGTGGTATATGCAGATTTTGTAGAGTTTCCAGTACGACCTTTAAAACCCATTATTACCGGAAAGGAAATCCTTTCTAAAGATAAAATTATTTACTTGGAAGATTTATCTCCAAAAGAGATGCAGTTATATCTTAATTACCGAAGGGAACTAAAACGGTTTGATTTTAATATAACCAATTTTACTGACGCAGACGAAATCCAAAAAGATTATTTTGCGTCAAAGATAACGGTAGATTATGACAATTTGACGTTGAAACTCTCTTTTACCTGCTTTGTCCGCAAAGAAATTGAAGCAGCCAATCATCGGAATTTGTTTGTTGAGGCAAAAACGTTCCCTTTTTATTCGGATGCGCTCCCTGAAATGCCTGTCATAAAAACAGAGACATTGTGTTTTGATATAAAAAACGGCGTGTTTAGTTCAACACGCTCAGAAGATGACATTCCTTGGACGGGGGAAGAGGAGCCGTGGAATGATTTTGTATTTGCTCATACGGAAGAGGTTCTTCCTCCCTATTTGTACTATCAAAAGGTCATTGCTTTTTTGCGGACGCTGGACAATACCATGTATCCTCAGTCTGTAATTAGTGAGGCATATGAAAAGTGTATTCTTTTGGTAGAACGCTATACAGGAACCAAAATCGAAAGAGCACTTAATACTAAAAATACAAAAGAGACGCATCTTACAAAGATGTACAATCTGACGATGCTGCCGTATGAACATGCATTGTATCAAGTCCTTATGAGCAAAGAGCTGTATGAACTGAAAATCCGTTTTGCATACAAGCGGACAGATTCAAAGGTTTTTCACAAATTCTTAGAAAAAGCACATATTAAAGACTGGCGCATTTTAAGACGCTGCTATATGGAGCGCCCTGCAGTGCTTTTAACGTGTATGCGTATGCAAGACTCAGGTTTTAAGGATGTAAACCTGTATAATCGCGTACTTGAAAGTGAAGATAACTGTGCGATACTTGATGACATGGACCGAAAGTCACTTGTGTTTTTTTCAAGATACAGTATCCGACGTCGCGGACAGATAGCGACTTTAAATACTCTCTTAAAAAAGACATACGATGAGGATGGCGATGTTGATTTATATATAAAAAAGGATTCAGTTAACATGTTTTGCCAGTATTTTAGATATGTGCCAAAAGAGTTACGCTCTGATATTCTTGATGAGGGATTTACACGGTTTAATCATGACGCACTTTCAAGTATTTCGTATCGAGCTCGTAGTCGAAAAATTGTGTTTAAATATACGAGTGAGCAAAAAAAACTTGAAGATGATATAGAAGGGTATTCTTTCCGATTGCCAAAAGACAGTTATCAGCTTTCTGAAATTGGTGCAAAGCTGCATAACTGTGTAGGTAGCTATGCTAAGGATGTTAAAAATAAAGAGTGTACGATAGTGTATGCCACAAAAGACGATGCATATACCATTTGTATTGAAGTACAGCAAAAGGCGGTAAAACAGGAACTTACCAATTATAATAAGCATCCGACTGAGGAAGAAAAAAAGGTGCTTGCAACATGGCACGATCGGCACGGACTGGATGTTTTGTAAAAACTTTACAATGTGCAAAAGTTAACGATAGGCCCCTTGTATACTATGTTATGAGTAATTGAGAGGTGTAAAAGTATGATAAGAAGATTTTTAGTAGCAATAATTAAGTTGTTTTTTTTTGGATGCCTAATGCTGTATACATTATTTTTCCTGAATAAGCTTTTTGACTTAGAAGAAAATGCTCCTGCTATTAATGATTTTCTGGCCGCAATTGCTGCTATCCCAATTCCTGGAGTTGGAACCGTTGGTGGTGTTGTTATACTCATAGTCGGTGGTCTTACACTAGCGGGAGCTTTTGATGAATAATGGATTGGAGTTGTAAAAAAACTGCCCCCGAAATTGACCTTTATTAGTCACTTTAAGGGGCAGTTAAAAATTGTTGTTTTTGTTGAATATATGGTTATAATTAATAGTTGAAGATTTTTTTTGAAGAATCAATAAACAAAGGAGAAAAATAAAAATGCCAACAATTGCTCAGCACATTGATGAAATCAGAAACCTTGATGTGGAAAATCACAAAATTGATAAAATCAGAAAAAGAAACTGGGATGCGCTTAATTATCCTGAAAAAGATGCTTTACACAGAGCAATCTTTACAACAGATGAAATCACTTTGACTCGCGGAGAGGTAAAAGCCGAAACTGATATAAAAACAAAAATAATGAAAGTTTTGATGTGGGGATATCAAACACCGAGTGGAACCCCGCCTCAGGCAACTTTTGAAGATATTGCTAATCATCTCACAAAATTGGAAGCTATTTTTTCAAGAATACAAAATCAAAATTTGAATGCGGCACAACTACAAGAAGTCTATAACAATATGTGCGATATTCAAGGACTAGGTAAATATGGTATGGCTACAAAAGCTAAATTATTATATTTCTTTAACGTTTCTTTTGAAGGTAAAAAATGCCTTATTCTTGATAGCAAGGTTGTAAAAAATTTAAATCGGTTTGATGACTTCCCTGGTACAGAGTGGGCAGCAAACCAAAAGTGTTATCCAAATTATCTTAGCCTTATGGATGAACTTGCAATGATTCATAATGTCTCATCAGAGCAGCTGGAAATGTTTTTGTTTCGATATAAGGAATAAAATCTAACCAAAAAATTAAACCTTTCATATTTTCCTCACTATAGTAATAAAAGAAAACTGCAGGAGGAAAATATGAAAATCATAACAAAAAAATAGCCCACCGTAATAATCGCTGACACAAGCGACAGCAACTTAACGTTTTATAAAAAGCTGCTATGTTATCTTCGAGATGAATATGAAAAAGGAAAAAGAAATTCTTTCGTCAGAAGAAATTGATCAACTATTAAATCAAAACTTGCGATAGTAACGTAAATGCAAGTTATAGGAAAAGTGTATATTTTTATAAATTTTTTTATAAATTACTTAACGATTTGCAAATTGTGTCTATAGTATATTATGTCGCATGGAGGACAAAATGACAAACATAACAGATTTGAACAAGTTTTCAGAAAAAGAAATCGCAACATTTGAGCATGCCGCTGATGAACTTAACCGCGGAATCAATTTTGATAAAAACCTTGCACTTTTTGAAAAGGAAGCTGAGCAAAATAATGTGTATGCACTTAAGGTTTTGGGCTTTTTGTACAGCGTTGGCGTTTTTAATCCAGATGACCCATCAAAAAGCGCTCTCATAGATATCAGCTCAAAAGAAAGTGAGGAAAAGGCAAAATCATATTTTAAAAAAGCAAAAGATCTTGGTAGTGTCCATGCTATGCTCTGGTTTGCAATGCACGATTGCATTTATATCAGCCATGCAACAGAAGAAAACCTTGAGGAAGGAGAAACGCTTCCGACTGCACAGGATTTTATTGCAGCTGAAGCTCTTGCTCTCAAAACAATTGAAGAAAGCAAAAAGGAAAGCAGTGATTGTCCAGATGGTTTAATCGAATGTTTGTATTACTGGATTGCACGCTTGTACGACTCTAAAAATCCTAACAACCCGATATATGATGAAAAGAAAGCTGCATATTGGGACAAAATGGACAAGGAATCAGAAAAGTAACATAAACTACACACATGTGTATAGTACTAATTTACAAAAATCTGCTGTTTTTACACAGATTTTTGTACTTTTGGAAAGTCCATACGCCTATATTATGTTTCAAACTTTATTCTACCACATTATATAGGGGGCTTTTATGAGTAACTATCCACATTATAACACATTTTCAGCTGATGAGGAATACCAGTGTGCACTCCGTGTTAAAAACGGTGACAAAAAGGCACGCGAGCATTTTATCCTTGCTAATATTCCATTTGCAATCCATTACTCAAAGGGTTTTCGTGGTTATAAGCTTGAACGTGAAGATTTAATCAGCGAAGCTATTGTCGGCCTGATCCGTGCAGTTGACCGCTTTGATGCTGAAAAAGGCTTTCGTTTTACAACATATGCAAAATGGTACATCCGCAACGAAATTCAGCGTGCAGCTGGTAAATACGTAAAAACAAACGAGTGCGATATCGATGACGAAGCTATCCTTTCTGCTTTGGAAGATGATTTAACAAACCCAATCGAAGAAAAATATATGAACGAAGCTGTCTCTAAATGTGTGCAAGATGCCATTAATTCCCTCTCTAAAAAGGAAGCTGACGTTATTATCCGCCACTATGGTTTTGGAAACACAAAACCTCAATCTTTTAGCTCTATTGCCGACTGTTATGGTCTTACTAAAACTCGCATTCATCAGATCGAAAAGGCTGCTTTTAGCACTTTGAAAAACGCTTTGAACGGATTATACGCCTAAGTCCAGCCCCCTTGGGCGAGTCTCACCCAGGGGCACACACATCGCGTACCCAGACCTACTGGGCGCATTGCAAAAAACGTGTGGGTAAAATCATTGCGTGCTGCGATAAAGGCAGTTACAATAATCAATAGCATATAAAAGGAGGAACGGGCGTATGCATGCAATCGAAAAGATTCTTGCAAAAAACAGTGGCAAAGCAACTGTTAAAACAGGAGAAATTGTAACTGCAAAAGTAGATTTTGCTGAGATTAATGATTTGTATCTTCAAACAGTGTATTCATTTTATGAGATGGGAGGCGAAAAGGTCTGGGATAATACGCGTTGTGCCTTTGTATTTGATCACTATGCCCCGACCCCTGATATAAAAAGTGCTGCAAACCATAAGGAAATGCGTGAGTTTGCACAAAAGAACAATCTACGATTTCATTTTGATACTAACTGTGGTGTATGCCACCAGGTTATGCCAGAGGCCGGTGTCATTTACCCAGGAATGATAGTTGTTGCAACTGACAGTCATACTACTACGCATGGAGCTTTTGGTGCTATGGGTACCGGCTGTGGTGCTACAGATATGGCTACCATACTCATGACAGGAGAGCTGTGGTTCCGTGTACCAGAAATTATTGAAGTACGATTGGAAGGCGAAGCTCCCCGTGGTGTGTATCCAAAGGATGTCATACTTGCAGTGCTGGGTAAGATACGAGCAGACGGTGCGGTATACAAAGCAATCGACTTTACCGGCAGTTATGTACAATCTCTGAATGTTGCAGGCCGCATGTGTATTTGCAATATGGCTGTTGAGATGGGAGCAAAGACTGCATATATGCAACCAAATCAAGATGTCCTTGATTATGTGGCAAAGCGTGCCGTACGTCCCTATGAAGTGCAGAACACGGATCCGGGATATCACTATGCTGAAAGTTATGTTTTTGATGTATCCCGTCTGGAGCCTCAGTTGGCTTGCCCAAGTAGTGTAGAAAATGTGCATTCGCTTACAAGTGTTGTCTCTCAGGGAGAGGTTACTCTCAATCAAGGATATATTGGCAGTTGTACTGGTGGTCGGGAAGAGGATATCGCTGTTGCTGCTCAAATACTCAAAGGTAAACATATTCCTCCTTATACACGACTCATTATCGTGCCCGCATCTCGCGAAGTAATGCAGGCATGTATTAAAAAAGGCTACATACAGGATCTTATGGACTCTGGTGCAACTATTACTACTCCAGGATGTGGAGCATGCCTTGGTGCACATGAAGGTATTTTGGCACCAGGTGAAGTATGTATTACCAGCACAAACCGTAACTTCCCTGGACGTATGGGCTCAACAGAGGCTCAGATGTATCTTGCAAGTCCTGCAACAGTCGCGGCAAGTATGATAACTGGACATATCACTGATCCAAGAGAGTATCTGTAAAAGGAGACGTACTATGAAAACAGAAGTAACAGGAAAAATCATTATAGTAGGCGATAACATTGATACTGACCAAATTTATCCAGGACGCTTTCTGGCAATTACTGATCCTAAAGAAATAGGAAGCCACTGTTTATGTGGTGTGAGTGAGGATATTGCTCCAAATTTTCCGCAAGGTGGTATTGTTGTCGCCGGTAGAAACTTTGGTTGTGGCTCCAGTCGTGAACATGCACCTATAGCACTCTTAAACATGGGTGCTTCTGCCGTTTTAGCAGATTCCTTTGCACGGATCTTTTTTCGTAATGCCATAAATCTGGGCTTGTTGCCTATCATCTGTAAAGGTATTAGCTCCAAAGTAAAAGAAGGACAAACCCTTACGGTAAATTTAGAAAAAGGAACAGTAACCGTGCAAGAAACAGGCGAGTCCTATCCTTGCGAACAGTTAGGTGAACAAGCTATGAAAATACTTGAAGCTGGTGGCATAAAACCGCTGATGCGTAAGCGCTTTGGTAAAGAGTGATATACATCGCATGTTAAAGACTCCGGGGTGATGCCTTGGAGTCTTTTTTGTGCAGTTGACGTTTTAAGTTCTTATGCATAGAATGAGGATATGTTAGCAAAACGAATGGCAGGCTTGCATCCGTATGTTCCTGGAGAGCAGCCTAAAGACAGAAAGTATATAAAATTAAATGCAAATGAAAATCCTTATCCGCCATCTCCAAAGGTAGTGGAAGCGTTAAATGCTTTTGTTGCGGCACATCCTGAAAAACTAGCCCTGTATCCAGATCCTGACTCTTTGTCATTGCATGCTGAAATTGCACATATGCTCAATGCAACCGGTGGTGTTTTGTGCCGTACTCATGTACAAGGTGAGGTCTGTACTCCTGATGTTCAGGATGCTCTACCGTTTACGGTAACTCCTGATATGATTTATACCGGCAATGGTAGTGATGAAGTATTGTCATTTGTGTTTTATGCATTTTTTGACAATGATCGTCCTCTGGTTTTGCCAACCTTTACCTATAGCTTTTATCCCGTGTATGCAGGCTTTTATGGAGTACCGCTTGAACAGGTCAGTTTACATGCTGATTGGTCACTTGATGTACAAACTATGCTTGCAAAGGCACAAGAATATGACTCAAGTATTATTTTTGCAAACCCAAATGCACCTACAGGATTGGGACTGACACGCTCACAAGTACGCGCTATGATACAACAAGCTCCAAAAGACAAGGTGTTTGTTGTTGATGAGGCATATGTCGATTTTGGTGGTGAAAGTTGTATTCCTTTATTGGCAGAGTTTCCTAATCTTGTTGTTGTACGTACATTCAGCAAGAGTCTCTGTGGAGCAGGAATGCGACTTGGGTATCTTGTTGCAGCTCCTGAATTGATACAGGCAGTGACTACCGTAAAGAATTCTCTTAATCATTTTCCTATTGATGCTGTTTCGCAAGTGGCAGGTTGTGCAGCATGTAAAGACACGGCATACTATGTACAGTGTGCTAAACGTGTTGCAGAAGAAAGAGACTCTTTTGCAGCTTTTTTGCGTGATAAGGGGTGGAATGTACTGCCATCACAAACTAATTTTATTTTTGTGCAAAAAAGTGGTATTGATGGGCATAAAGCCTATGAACATATTAAAAATGATGGCATATTGGTGCGTCATTTTAATACCCCTGGTATTGAAAACTTTTTACGTATCACTATCGGTACACCAGAGCAGATGCAGGCACTGCGTACTGTGATGGCTGACCTATAGGGGAGGACTGTATGAAATTCTTAGTACTTTCTGATTTGCATGGTGCAATACAAAAACTTGATTTATTGGATGCCCAGTTTGCTGCAGCTGATGTAGTTTTATTTGCTGGAGATTTTACCGAGTTTGATCATTTAGATACTGCTACACCTGCATTGGAAGCTTTATGCAAAAAACACGAAACGATTTATGCCGTTCTTGGTAATTGTGATGAACCGACTTTTATCACTGATATCGAAGAAAAAGATATCAGCGTACAGGGCGCTTTGTTGTACCATGAGGGCTTGGCATTTGCTGGTTGTGGTGGTGGTACTAAGTTTACAGGAACTACTCCAAATGAACGTGATGAAGCTGAAATGCTTACTGACTTTGATATAGTTAATACGTCAGCAGCTAGTGCAGCTGATGAGCAGGGGCATTGGAATAATCTTATTGTGCTTATGCATAATCCTCCAAAGGATACAGGCTGTGATCAGGTAGCTCCTGGTGTACACGTTGGCTCTCAGTTGCTTCGTGAATTTATTGAACAAAAACAGCCTTTGGCAGTTGTCACTGGCCATATTCATGAGGGTATTGCTATCGACCATATCGGTTCTACTGTCGTTATAAATCCAGGTCCGCTTGCGGAAGGCTGCTATGCAGAGATGTCCGTGGAAAAACAGAATGGCTCATGGGTGGTAACACAGGCTGAGTTACGGAAGATAGATGCCTGATGTACCATACGGATTGTTCCATACTGTTCCGTCAGTATAGATGATTTGAGTGGCGTAGAGGTATTGATCGGTAGTCATCGTATAGTCATAATCGGATGGCAGACTCATTGTGAGGTCTATGCTTGAAAATGGCGGTATATATACGGTGTAGTGTTGTATCGATACCTCTTGGCTGTCTTGTGCAAGAGCTATAGTTATTTCCTGTATTGTTTTATCCGTGTTATTAAAAAAAGTGCAACTAAGTTCGGAATCACTTGTTTCTATATCAGACAAAAGATAGGCGTTTTGATTTTGTAGCGAGGTACATCCTGTCACTACCATAAAAAGGGAGAGGAAAATACTGATAAAAGCAATCTTCATATATACAATATATAACTTTTTATTGGAAAAATGATAGCTTTTTTGATACAATAGGAAGCAAATTCAACAGGGTGTTATTATGATAGTTTTTTGGCAACAAGAAAATGGCAGATTAGTAAAGCGAAAAAAAGAGGAGTTGGATGCTTCTCTTAATACATGGGTTGATGCACGTTCTGTATCCCATGATGATACTGCTACATTAGAAAAAGAATACGGTATTGATCCGGAACATATGCTTGATATCCTTGACCCTGACGAGTTATCGCGTATTGAAGATGCTGATAATTACACATTAGTGATTATCCGTTTGCCGGTATATGTACCTTCTGCAGAGATTCCTTATTTTACCGTTCCTCTTGGTATTATATTAAAAAAGAATCTAGTTATTACTATTTGCTGGACTGATAGCGAAGTATTAAAAGATTTTTCGGCTAATCGCGTTAAAAATATTTCTTTATCGGATTTCCCTGCTTTTATCATACGTATATTAAGTCGTTCTGATATTACCTTTTTGCGCTATCTTAAAGAAATAAATCGGCGTTCCGCAAGTATCCAAAAAGAACTGCAAGTTTCCATTGAAAATAAAGAGATTATCCAGCTCCTCAATTTGGAAAAGTCATTGGAGTTTTTTACGACATCACTTGCAAACAATCAGGTGTTGCTTGAAAAAATCCGTAAGACACGATTGCTTACCCTTGATGCTGACGATCAGGAATGGCTTGATGATGTCGAAATAGATAATAGGCAGGCAATCGGTATGGCCGATACCTATAGTAATATTTTGTCTGGTATGATGGATGCATTTGCTTCTGTTATATCTAACAATCTGAATATCGTCATGAAGAAACTGACCATATTGAACATTGTTCTTATGGTTCCAACTTTTGTTGTTAGTTTTTTTGGTATGAATATTCCGTTACCGTTTACGACAATTGGTAATCGGGGTATGATTTTTGTCGGACTTATCTGTTTGGGTTCCACAGCGCTTGCTTGGTTTATGCTGAGGGATCGATCTCCGTTGCAACGAATTTCGCCTAACCAGAGAAAAAGCCGTAAAAACCGAAAGAGGAATAATGACCGGTGAAAAAAATACGTAGCTTTGTATGTATCTTGTTTTGCATGTGTGGTATTTGTGTACACGCAGATGACGTAAAGTCAGCGGATTATAAAGATATAGACATGGTTGCCCTTGGGCCTCAAAATAATACTATTCCGTATGATACGTTTGTTATTGGGGATGGCAGTCAGTCCTATACTGCAGAACGCTGGGTACGTCCGTTTTATCTTAATAAATACGAAACTACGTATGGGCTTTGGTATCAGGTACGCACACGAGCAGAGTCTGAAGGGTATGTTTTTGAAAATCTTGGTCAGGCAGGTTCTCATAGCAGCAGGGGTAAAGCTCCTGAGTCAGACACCATGTATCAACCAGTTACTATGATTAACTGGTATGATGCCATTGTGTGGTGCAATGCATTGAGTGAGCAACAAGGTAAAACGCCTTGTTATACATATAATGGTGCGGTACTCCGTGACTCAACTGATACTGCCTCTTGTGATTTGGCAGTGTGTGATTGGTCGGCTTCTGGCTATCGGCTGCCGACTGAAACTGAATGGGAATATGCAGCTCGCCGTCTCAAAAAAGGTTTTCAAAGTGGCGAGCTGGCTAGTGGTCAGGTTAATGCAAAAGGAAAAGCTGATGACTCTGTCCCTCAGACAGATGTAGCCTGGTGTGATATGAATGCTGAAGAAACTCATACCGTTGGTACTGCTGGTACCTTGTTTGTACCGGAAGCTTTGCCGGCTCCTGGTAGTGGCCGTGCAAATGCTATGGGACTGTTTGATATGAGTGGTAATGTACTGGAGTTTTGTTGGGACTGGATGGCAGATTATCTTGATGTAGATTCTGGTACACGAGCTACGGGGCCGCAGTATGGATCACAGCGGGTAAGTAGAGGTGGCAGCTGGTCTTTGTATACTGGTTTTATCTGTGCCGGGGATCGTTATGCCTATGATCCGAATGAAGTATATAACTATATGGGGTTCAGAATCTGCAGTACTTGGAAATAAGCATATTACTTGACTATCTGCGTCATAATTATATTGCCTTTATCATATGTATTTGTGCTTTAGTTGTAGTATGCATCATGTTTTTGCTTGCTTTTATCCTGGGACGGAGTGTCGGCAAGGCTGAGACAAAAAAGGCTTTTTCTGATCTTGTAAAAGCTGGTAGGGAAGACGCTATTAAACGCTCTCGGGCGGTATTAGGTGGCCAAATGATGGAGCAAGTGGCTCCGTTTTTGCAAGGATTTCCTTGTAATCCAGCGGATGTGCGCTTTGTTGGTAAACCAATTGACTTTGTTGCTTTTCCAGGGGCAGGAGAGGGTATCCCCATAGAAGAAGTACTTTTTATTGAAGTTAAAACTGGATCATCCACATTATCAAAACGTGAACGTGAAATAAAACAGGCTGTAGAGTCCGGGCGTGTACGCTACGTAATCTATCAGCCTGATCAAAATAGCTAGTTATTACCTAAAACAGTTAGTTAGACTCAAAACGAATAGTCTGCCATAATTCGTTGTATTTATCCAAGTCTTCACCGATATCGTTCTTAAGCTCACAGTTATTCATCTGGTTTGCTTCATACATCGGAGTTGTTGTCATGTATTGTTCAGCCTTGAGGTTAACAAAACAAGGGAAGTGGAATGCATCAAGGAATTTAGCATATACTTCAGGACGATGGATATAGTTTACAAACTCATTGGCAAGTTCATAGTGCTTTGCATCTTTTAAGATACACATGCTGTCCAGGTAAGAAGGGCCACCTTCTTCAGGAATAAAGAAATCGATGGTTTCTGCCCATTTTTCTTCAGGAACTTCACCAAATACAACTTCGGCATATCCCTGACACAACCAGAAATCGCCAGAAGCAAAAGATTTACCAAATCCTTCTGCATCAAATTTTACCAAATTAGGCTTCCATGCGTTATTGATTAAGTTTGTAGCACTCTTGAGGTCTTCTTCAAAAACGCTGTTAACGCTCTTACCTTGATAAGCAAGTGCGTCACCGATAACTTCACGCATATCATCCATCATGGTTGCATGACCTTTAAACTGAGTGTCAGCAAAAATGTTCCATGTGCGATCATATTCTCGTGTTGCCTTGGTCTTGTTTACAGCAATACCTGCAGCACCAAAGTAGTATGGTACACAATATTTCATTTCAGGATCATATGTTGCCTTTTCAAAAACTAAAGGATTGATGTTGCCCTTGTTTGTCATCTTGCTCTGATCAAGCTCACGCAACATGCCTTGCTTAATCATAATTGAAGCATAGTCTTGTGAAGGTACAACGATATCATATCCTTTTGCGCCAGCACGAAGTTTAGCATACATTTCTTCGTTAGAAGCGTAGTTGTCAACTTTTACCGTACAGTCAAACTCTTTTTCAAAATCACGAAGTACTTCGTCAGGAGTATAGTACGTCCAATTGTACAAGAACAATGTTCTATCAGTTTTTTTAGATGATGCGCTATTGCCTGCTTTTGAACAAGAAGCAAGTCCCAAAAATGTCACTGCAACTCCAGTGGCTGCTATAATTTTAGTGATACTTTTTTTCATCAAAGTATTCTCCAAAATGATAAAAATATACTGCTTGCCATGCAAGCAGAAAAGATACTGTGGTAATTCAGGATATCATCGTGCAGAAGCAAAGGATTTGAGCCCCTTGCGCAAGATAAATGTTACTGCACAGATAGCCAGTATAAGAATAAATGACAGGGAATTGATTACCGGGCTAACACCAAAACGAATCATAGAGTAGACGTACAATGGTAATGTGGTGCTACCTGGACCGCTGACGAGTGATGTGATGACATAGTCTTCCAATGACATGGTAACGCTAATCATAAACCCTGAGATAATACCAGGCATGATTGCTGGTATGACAACTAAAAACAATGTTTGCAGTTCATTTGCGCCCAAGTCGTGGCTTGCTTCGATGATGGAGTAATCAAATTCATCAATACGTGCGCTGACCATAAGGTACACAAATGGCAGACAAAATGTTGTATGTGCAACAAATACAGTAATGAGCCCCAGTGGCAGGTGGAGAAAATCCATAAAGAATATCAGGAGTGATACACCCATGATAACTTCGGGCAATACCATTGGTAAAAAGCTGATAGACTGAATGTAAGACTTACCAAAAAACTTATACCAAGTAATACCTAATGCTGCCAATGTGCCAATAATGGTGGCAACAAGAGAGGAGGTAATGGCAATGATAAGACTGTTTAGCAGTGCAGCCCACAAGTCTGAGGACTCAAAAAATAGTTTTTCATACCAGATAAACGAAAAACGAGTGAATGTCGTATCTTTTGCTTCGTTAAAAGAGAAAAAGACGATGACAAACAATGGTATGAACAAGAACAACAAAGACAAGCACAATACCGTATTAGAAAAATGATGGTTTATATCAGTATGTCTTTTCCAGGTACGTTTAGCATGTTTTGCTGGCTCTGATATTTTTTTAGGTCGTATGTACAGGGAGAACGGATTTTTAATGTTCATTTTGCAACTCCCGGTTCTGTTTTTTTAGCGTCGGATTCCTTTTTTGTGGTTGAAAGCATCCACAAAATACCAAGCATACTGGTAATGGTAATGAGCAAGCTGAATGCTGATGCCAAAGGCCAGTTACGTACTTTTTGTACCTGATCAACGATGATGTTGCCAAGCATGTAGCTGTCGATATCGCCAACCAATTGTGGAACGGTATAAGTACCAAAAATAGGAATAAATGTAAAAATCAATGCACTGACAATACCACTCTTAATACCAGGAATAAGTACCTTTACCATTGACTGTGGTTTTGTGGCTCCTAAATCGCGTGCAGCTTCCAGTAAACTAAAGTCAAAGCGGTCTACTGCTGTAAATACTGGCAGAATCGCATACGGAAGGTACATGTAGATATTTACCATGATAACGGCGGAACGAGTATACATGAATTTGTGTGGTGTAAAGACTGCATCTGGATTACCGAAGCCGAGATTATGCCACAACATAAAAAACAAATGTCCAAGACCGTTAAGGATACCGTTATCACCTAAAATGGTCATCCATGCAAAGATACGAATAAGACTGTTTGTCAAAAATGGAATGATGACAAGAATCAATAATAGAGTCTGGTGTCTGCTTCGTGCCATTGCATATCCAGCTGGTAATGCAAGTAATAAGGTAATAGCTGTTGAAATAGAAGTAATCAACAGGGTACGTATAAAAATCTTACCATATGCTGGTGAAAATACTTGAGAAAATGCTTTAAGTGTAAATTCGTGTACAACACCACCATATACGTCTCGTTTCATAAATGAATAGCAGACGATGATGAGCAGCGGTACGATAAAAAAAATCGTAAACCATAAACCCATTGGCCAGGCATAAAATGGACCTGGATTGAGCTTCTTATATTTTGCGGCTTGAGCTTTTGCTGCAAGCCGTAAAAGCATACTTTGCCCGGCAGCCGGGGGTTTATCTTGTTTTTCTGATTCTTTTTCGTTCATTTTGTTATGTCCTCAACAATGTAGCCATCTTCGGCTGACCATGATACGTAGACTTGATCCTTCCATTGAATTTCAGGACCGTCATCCAGATAATTGGTGTGCTGCTTGAAAACCTTAATGATGGTACCGTTTTCAAGACGGACATAAAACTTAGATTGGAAACCCGTATATACAGGTTCTTCAACAATGCCTTTAAATACATTGATGTCTTTGCGACCGTGTACATCAGGCTCGTCCAAAGTGATACGTATTTTTTCGGGTCTAATCGTAAAACAGATTTTTTGACCTTGGTTTGTATGTTCGTAATCGGTAACGAGAATATTCTTGTCTTCTTCTTTTGTTGCCTGTGTGTCCCCTTTGAGTTGTGCCTGTAATCCCAATGCTGGGGTATGCAGGGTAACCATGTAATCAGGATCTTTGCCTGGTGTCTGGTGTGGAGTACACTCTACAACGGTACTTTCAAACAAGTTTGTTTCGCCAATAAACTGAGCAACAAATTGAGTGGCTGGGCTCTCATAAATTTCAAATGGAGTACCAACCTGCAGTACCTTACCAAAATTCATGACAGCAATGCGGTCGCTGACAGCAAGAGCTTCGCTTTGATCATGAGTAACATAGATAAAGGTAATACCAATCTTGTCATGGAGATTATCCAGATCGATCAGTAAGTTTGCGCGCAATTTAGCATCGAGTGCAGACAATGGCTCATCCAAAAGCAATACTTTTGGTTCATTGATAAGAGCACGGGCAATAGCAACACGCTGTTTTTGACCGCCAGATAACTGACTTGGCTTTTTATCAATATGTTGATCAAGTTGTACCAGATGTATGTATTCCTTTACCTTTTGGTCGATAGTTGCTTCATCGACTTTGCGTAACCGTAATGGAAAAGCTATATTTTCATATACAGTAAGGTGAGGAAACAATGCGTATGTCTGGAATACCGTATTGGACTGCCGCTTGTTAGGAGGTAATGGAATGACGTTTTTTTCGTCAAATAATACGACTCCATCATCGGGAAATTCAAATCCGGCAATTATACGTAATAATGTGGTTTTTCCACATCCAGAAGGTCCAAGAAGTGAAAAGAATTCACCTGGCTCGATAGTAAAATTGATGTCATCAAGAGCGTGAAAATCCCCAAAACTCTTTGAGACATGATCTATAACAACCCGACTGCCTTTCAACTATGCAATCTCCTTTCTAAAAGGTCGTGATATATCCGCCGTTTTTGAATTTCTTATTATCAGCGTACCACATACATTGCAGTTATTAAGCTGTTTTGTCAAGTTATTTTAGTTCTTTTATGCATCAATTTTGCTATATTTTGTTTAAAAAATAAAAAGAGTGGTATTAGTAAAATACTTGGTATTATATTGCAACGTCATACGTGTAGAATAGTTGCTTGTCACCGCTTATGTCGGTTACCGTACAAGCAACTTGGCTGCTTTTTGAACTTTAGTATAGGTATGTTCCGGTATTGCCGGCATATTTTTAGTGCCTGCTAGTGCCACTGTTCTACACACGGTAAATCCTGAATAGGAGAGAATCTCTTTTATGGCTTTTTCGGCTTTGGTAGTTTGCCCTGCCAGTATGTTAAACGGAAAAGGTGTTGTACAGCTGGTGATTATGAGTGCACGTTTACCTTTGTGTAAAGGAATAGGAATGCCCCATTTTGACTCACCCATCATAACGCCTACCAGCCGGTCAAAGAGACACTTAAGGGTACCATTTATATTACCCCAATACACTGGTGTACCTACGATAATGCCGTCGCAGGTTTGTATTTCATCTGCAATAGTATGGGCATCATCATGAGGCAGTACACAGTGTATGTGAGAGCGGCATGCCATACAACCAGTACAGTGTGTAAACCTGAGGGAACACACGTCTGTATATATGGCACTATTACCGCTTTGGATTATTACCTGCTCAGCACAATGCAACAACTGAGCGGTTTTGCCATTTTTACGTGGACTGCCGTTAAGAATAAGAATTTTCATGACAAAACGCTCCTGTAAAACTCTCTGTTAGAAGATGTGTGTCCAGCTGACGGCAATACGTTTAAAATACCACTCTCTGCCGGTGCATTTGAGGTATGGTTCTTCCTCTGTTTTGTCATGGTCGACTTCAAAGCTTCTGCGACTTGAAAAATCAATGAGAGTGGTTAAGCTGTCTTTGTCATTGAGTGTTGTGCAGAACTTAAAGCTGTCGAATACACCTGAAATGGGAGCAAAATGATCATTGCCTGATTTAAATGAGCTTTCTGGATAATACGCAGCGTCTGTTGTAATAGACAATGCCAATGGAGAGTCTGGTTCTTTTTGTGCTACGGCGTAAAAAGAACTCGATACTAAAATCAAGAGGATAATGATACTCTGAAATTTACAATGGTTTTTCATGGCTTGCTCTTATCGTTATTTGCTAAAAGATATGGAAATACTGTCTACGATGGTAGTGGCAGTAGTTAGTCCCTCTGTTTGTGTGTGTATGACTCCATCAGAGCCGTTGAGTGTCCCGGTACCGGCAAAGGAGAGGGGGATATTCCCTGTGGCCTCTTGCGGAATGAGAGCTTGATAGATGACTGATGGTTGTCCGTTTACGCCTGCGTTCTTTTTTGTATAACTTTCGTTGTAGTCAAAACTGGTGTTAAACTCTGCCTTGATGACACAGGCTGTATCTACAATGGCGCGTTTGCTTAGTATATTGCCTTTTGGTGTTGCGCTGGTAACAGCATCAAACTGTGTCGTTGCAGGACGTTTTTTTGTCTTTTTTTCTGCAGCGTAGTTTGAAGTATGATACCAGACGGGGAGTGATTCCGGGCGTCCTTGTGCAGGACCCATGATCCAGTTTTTTTTGCTGGCACGTTCGGTTACATACAGTGTGCTGATATAGTTTCCTTGTGTGTCTTCAAGCCAAATGGCACATTGTGGTTCTCGTTTTTCTTTCCAGTGTGCACCTGCTTTTACGGTTATGCTTATGTCACGCGCACAGAGCAGACTTGTTGTCAGTATACAGACACTGATAATAGTAATGACTTTTTTCATATATGCATCCTTTCTTTAGAAGTTTAGTTGCTTAGTTTTCTATAAAAATTTGTTGCATCCATAGAGCTATGGCTCTGTCTGTAAAGGCTTTTCCGTTGTCCCAGTATGCCACTTCGGTACGTTTTGTAATGATGGCTTCTACACAGCCCCAGATACTTGATATAAGAATACCGACATCGAGTCTGGGATCATCGGACTTTGCTTTACCCATGCTAATGGCTTGTTTTAAAAGGGATTCACCGGTACGGTTACAGACGTAATATTGTTCCATGACATCTGGCTCGGCATCTGTCGCCGATTGGATATCTTGCATGACCAAGAGTGCTCGTCGTGGATTTTCAAAACACCAGTCTCTAAATGTTTCAATTGCTTTTTTTATTTGCTTTTGTATATCATCGTTGTTGCTTTGTACGGCTTTGCTTATACGCTCATTAAGATCGTAGATACAGTCCAGGCTTATATCTTGAAAAAGCTTGTTTTTATCTTTGTAGTAATGATAGATGGAAGTAGCGGTTATGCCACATGCTCGTGCAATGTCACGCATACCGATTTGCTCTGGGGTATTGTGCATGAGCAGCTCAAGGGTCTTTTGCTTGATTTGTGGAACTATCTGTGTATTTGCCTTTCGCATGAGAATAAACCTCTTTAATAATCTAACGTTGATAATTTAACATTGTTATATTAATAAGTCAATAGCTCCACTATAAGCTTACAATATTTTACTGATAGTCTATTTTCAAACCATATTTATGCCTTAATATACTTTCTTAAAAGTACATATTGAGAATCAATATGTAAACGATTTAGACTCAATATGTAAACGATTGACTCTCAATATGTACAAAATTGAGCCTCAATATGTACAAAATTGAGCCTCAATATGTACGCAAAATACTCTCTAAAAAGACATAATAGAATATATCTCATAGCTTATGCATGCAAAAAAACGCCACAGCCTATTGCTGGGCTACTCAGCGGGTTCTGGTTCGCCGGCTAGTTTGTGCCAGGCTTCCTTCAGGGTAGCGTGAGGAATCAGCAGTGCGTCTTCGGTTCCTATGTTAAAGGCAATGCCGTTTTTATCGTTTTCATCATCATCACACAAAAAAGCAAATACCTCGTCAAGGGAAGCCATTGTGTAGCCTTTAAGATTTTCCGTCCAGTCTTCTGCGTTCATGTCGATGCCTTTATATGCACAAAAATTAGGAATCATCCATGCGGTAAGGTATTCATAATTATAGCTCAGCGTATCATCTATAATGACAGGAATCTCTGTATTTTCAAGTGCTGCTTGGCAGAGGTTTTCGGCGATTTTACGCAGACCTTCCTTGTTAAATGTCTCATCGTCATTTGAAATGCGGCCTTTGAAAGAGGTGTCCAGACCTTTTGCTTTAAGATACGACAGTACTTCGTTTTGATTTTTCAGCTCATACTGGCTAAAAGTGTAGGGGAGATTTTTGTACGAAATGGCAATATCAGTGTCTTCGTTTATGGCATTGAGTACAAGCTGCCACACTGGACATGAAGCAAGGATTGGCTCATTTTCTTCATCGATAAGATAATAGTAATCGTTTGTATAGCCATCATGGTCATAGTTTTTTATGCGGAATGAGACAATATCTTCAAGATGTTCTTGTGTGAAATAGTGTTTGACAACTTGTTTTTCCATTATTCTTTCCAACAATGGATACGTCTTGGTAAGGGTATAGAAATCACCAAGTGAAAACGAGCGCCAGGTAACAAAGCCAAGGCCGAGACTTACAAGCAGTATGAGGGCAAAGACATATCGTGGTTCTGTATCGTCCTTTTCTTTCATTTGCTGGTTGGCGAGGTGTTCACTTTCAGTTGTTTCTGGAAGCTTAAATAATGATATGATGAGTTTGACAAAAGATTTGACTGCCAAGAGAGCAAGAACGAACAGCACGGATATTTTGGCAAATATCGGTGCCAGATACACGTTCTCTGAAATCATCAGGTAGACCGAAAGTGCAATGCCCAGTACTAGAAAGAACACCCATACAAATTTAGTCATTCCGTCTGCAACAGAGAATCGTTGACTGAGACGGTTTTGTTTGTCCTCCATGTCAACTCCACGGGTTGTTCCGGGGCAAATAAGTTGTGCTGCACCTGTGAAAAAACAGATAACTCCCATTGTAAAAGATTTAACGGCGTATTTTTCTGCATTTGGGTTTATTGCGCCTGAAATCAATAGCAGAGCAATAGAAACGGCTATTAAAAGTAATCCGAGTTTGTACCCTTCAAAATATGTTTTTCTCATCTACGGTATCTCCTGTAGGTATTTTTACTTTGTTAGTTAACTGATGGGCATTGAACCAACTTAAAGGCATACTCTATTGTAAAATGCACTACTTGGTCAACATATATATTTATACTATAATGCCTGCTATATCAACTGCAAAACAAGCGACTTTGTTTTTACGGTTTGACTAGGTGGTAAAAATGCATATTACTAAAAAGAACACGGTTATTACTTTATGTATACTTGCAGTGCTTTCTGTTATAGTTGCTCTGGTATTAGATTTCCTGATTAATCCTGTTTTTGGTTCAGAATTGAAAGTACAGATTTTATTTGGCTTGTGTTTAACGTTGCCGGGTTTTATTATACTGTTGGGCATAAACAAGATAATGCGCCTGTTTGGCATTGCTAAAAAAAGTGTAAAGCCGTTTGTTTTTATTGCGGCAATCCTTTTTATTGCACTGCTTATTGTATTTGGATTTTTAAATGGAAACGCGACACAGCGATTTAGATATAAGCTTTCAGATATCATCTATGTCTGCTATATGCTCTGTTTTTCATGTCTGTTTCTTCTGTTGTTTTTGATTGACGTTGATGAAACAAAGATTGTCATAGCCTTTGATGACTTTGTACTCCAAAACAGAAAAACTGATAAAGCAAATAAAGATAATCTTCCGGTAACAATCAAAAAACTATGTAAGCCGGAAGTCTATTTTGAAAATGGTGACTATGAGCGTATTTATAATAAGCATGCAGCTTTTATCTTAAAGACTGCCGAAGAACATGCTAAACAAATCCTGTTTGATAATGATTTGCAGTATGAGACTACAGGAGAGTGGTACCTCTCAAGAATTGATTTTCTGAGAGGCGAAGGTTTTTCTCCCAAAGAGTTGCATTATTGCATGACTTTTATCAAGTCAAAAACAACCAGCTATCGTCTGTACGGCCTCGTAGAGCTGACAAAGAAAACGGTTGAATCTGATTACTGCCGTGTAGACTGTATTTTTAACTATGATAGCTCACAGGAAGAACAACCATTTACGTTTCAAGACAGTGAAGTTGAGTTCCTGTAAGCAATCGATTATAGCTCTTCCAAGTCGACATCGAGAGTTGCTAAAGCTGCAGCCTGCCATTTGTTTCCGAGGTATGTTTCCTCGATGCACATTTCATATGTGTTCATAAAACTGGCAGACTCAGTGATTGAACGCAAGTCAACTTTTTTCTCAGATAATACAGATTATCTTTTATTTCATCAATGTTAATTCCGTTTTTTCTGTAGAAGGCTCCTGTTCATCGTGTCCTGGTACAAGTGGTGTAGGTTTACTTTCGCTCTGCCAGGTAATTTCTTTTATGCCAGACGGATTATAGTGTTTGTCGGACTTGATGTATTTTACCATTGCCTCCATCCAGTCTTGATCAACACACATGAGTTCAACAATGAGGCCGTCGTTTTCTGCATTGTAGAGCTTAATGAAGTTTCCGTTTTGTTCGATGATAAACTCTGCGATGCGGTTATTGGTGAGATCGGGAAGATTGTCAAAAGAGTCATTTCCAAAAAACTGATTAAAGTCAGCCTGTGCGCGTGATGCTATCTCAGCGGTAATGTACCATCGATTGTTATCTTGGTGTATTTTTCTTATAAGAAAATACACATCACGGTTTGGCAGTGAAAAAGTCAAGAATGTGTTTCTAAAGTCGACTTTATGAGTCTGGTACATTCTAAATTTTCTGTTGTCTTTGTGTTCTTTGTAATACTGAGAATAATCTTCCAGTTTTTTGTCAGACGAAAGAATGGTATTATACCAGACAGGAATCCACTTTTTGCTATAGCGGGTATCTCTTGTTATTGTTATCGAAGCAGGCAGTGTGTCTGACTCTGCCAGTACAAGGTCATCGCATGCAATAGGACCCATATCCTCTGGCCAGAGATAAAAATTGACCCGTTCAAGTGGTTTTACTCGTGAAATAATTGATATGGTATATTCATCGAGTAATCCATATTCTAAGTATTTTGCTGTAATGATTTTGCCTGCCGGTATGGGAGCGGCGCCAAAGCGTTGTGTGTCTCTCACCACTTTGTAATCGGTGTCCGTAAACTCACCAATGATGTCAGTAGTTTCAGAAAGCTCGTTAAACGCTAATGCATAACGCTTATATAAAGCGTCTTCATACTGAACGCCTGTGTATTGATGGGTTGACGGGTTATATCTTTCCTGACCAAACGTGAGGGTGCATTGATAGTCCATATATCGGTGGCCTAGATTTTCGTTTTGGTAGGTAAACGTGTATGTTGCCTCCCGTGGGGTAACATGAAAATCGTAGGTGCTATTTGTATCATAGCAATCATAGAATGCTGTAGGTTCATAGGTTTCGATATGGTCATCAAAAACTTCGTAAGCTCCTGCGACACCTGCTAACAATCCTGCTTCACCAGATAGTACATGTTCAAAATAAATGTTATTTGGTAAGAACAGATATTGGTAAAAGATATCTTTTTCGGGGACGGTTATGTTGTAATAACTGTATGCACAAATACAAGCCTGATTAATACGTAATGGCTCATAAAAACTATGCTCTGTAACATGTTTTTTTACGGTGATGGTATATCTGTCAGTAATAGTCTGAGAGTCATCTTTATACACAAGCGTAAGCTTGTTATTGTTTAGTTCATAATGTATCAAATCTTTGTCTTTTCTTAGGTTTTGACAGTATAAAAAGTCCAGTGTACTGAGACTGTAAAAACTGATGCTCTTTTTTGCCCCATTTTGCGCGATAAGAGCTAGTACCTCGGATTTTTTATCAACAAGTAAATTTGTATAAAAAGTTATTCCTCTATAAGAATAATAATCTTCATAAGAGTCAGTAAGTTTCACTGGAAGCGGTGTTTGCTTTTCTGGTTGTATATAGGTGTCTGATGGATCGCTAAAATCATATACGATAAGTCTGTCGTCCAGTAAGACGGCTTTATTTTTATCTGTAAAGGTATATCCAGCAATTGAAGTCATGACCTGCATAAACTTTATTTCTTCATGAGGCCAGCTTTCGGCTTTTATATATACCATTGCATGGTCAGGTCTATACTCTGGATGCAAACCATTGTTGTATCCTGTAACAGAAAATAATGCGTCACCTAGCTCGTTAAAAACAATTTTGCCGTACTGTAGATGTCGGTCTCTTGTAAGGTCGTTAAATGTGTGCTTATAGATTTCTTGTTTTTTTACATTATACGAAAAGACGCCACTTTTGGTTACAAAATAGTAGAAGTTTTTATCTGGACTGACATACACTTCTTCTGTTTGATATACAGGTCCATTATCATAGGCTTTTTCATAATTCAAGACTTTTTTTATTTGGTTAGTGGTTATGTTATAGCTAAATAAGGTATAGCGTGTATCGAGAGGAAAACAGTCATAGCAAAAATAAATCAAGTCGTCAGTAATAAAAGTAAAGGGAATCGTGTAAGTTGCCTCAGAATAGGAATCTTTAGGGATAGAAACTTGTGTATTAGTAACAGTTCCCTTATCTTCGGTAAAAATAGACAGGGTAGAATTTGTGGAATATGCCCATCGTTTACCTGAGGGACTTGTTTGAAACTTGTAAGGACCGCTTGGATGTCTGCTTTGACTAATGCTGATTTGTGGTTCGATTGTTATGTCTGCATTTATACGCTCGTAAATCAAGGTATTGCCATTTGTTTGCTTACCTGGTGTTGTATTTGCAAAAGGCTGTTCTTTAGAATTAATTATCCAGCCACTGCTATTTTGACTGCTGTTGCACAGATATATCCAGTAGAGGTCTTTATTTTTATCTGCTCGCATTCCTACTTGTTTTACAAAGCCGGATTCCCCTGATTTAAATAAACCTATTTGCTCAGAGTCTGCTGATGGCAGGCGATACATCGGGGTATCTTTATTGGATGTAACCATGCTTCCAACAGCGTTTAGATCACACACATACTGACTTGCATCATACAGACTGTCAGCTGTGGTAGTTTGGAGCGTTTCGGTAACGAGCTCTGGGGTTATAATATCTGGGTTTTCAGTTACGGTTGGTTGTTTTTTTGCACATCCAACTAGGGCTGCAATAGTATAAAGAATAAGAATGTGTTTTTTCATTTGATATCCTCGACTGGTATTATTTTTACAGTTACGGTTACTCGGGTAGTACTTTTTTTTCTTGTGCAGGAACTCCGGCACATAAAACGTTGTCT
Source organism: Treponema sp. (assembly GCA_024695475.1). Classification (GTDB taxonomy): domain Bacteria; phylum Spirochaetota; class Spirochaetia; order Treponematales; family Treponemataceae; genus Treponema_D. Next base: position 6,178 of record JAILIC010000003.1, on the reverse strand, counting down.
TTTACATCATGTAAGACAAGAGCTCCTGCTCCGATGACACAGCCTGAGCCTATGGTATTGCACAAAACACTGACCCTCATTCCAAGCCAGCAACCGCTACCGACTGATAGGTCATGGATTATACAGTCTCCGGCTCTATCTGCGGCTTTTCCTATTTTGTGACTCTGGCAGTTAAATGCACACTCAGGTCCAATCTCGCAGGATTTTCCTATTGTAATGTTTGAGTTTCCTATGGTATAGAAGTGGCAGTTGCGTCCAATCCATACATTATCTTCTATATATAAGCTGCCGGAACCATACACTCTAAAGCCTGCGTTTATCCTTGCAGTGTGAGCAAGTGTGACTCCCATCAGGCGGAGTATAACCCGTCTGTATGCAAAACAGGATGAGGGGAGCAAATCTATAAGTGGGGTAAGCAGGAATCTTCGTAAGGTTAAAAACATTATCTACTCCATCAGTTTATTCGCCTGTTGCACGCTTTTGCTTTTTTAGCTTGCGTATGTATGCAGGTCGGACTTGATAAGGATTGTACCAGTTTTTGTAGGTTTCTGCGATGTCTGTATCTTCTATAGCAAGATACTGTTGCCACAAATCTTCACGTAACAGTATGTAATTACGATCAATTGTGCTGATAAGATCCGTATCAGTTTTCTGCAACATATCTCGAATCCGGTTTTCATTTGCTCCGTAACAAAGACGCCAGGTCTTTTCGACAGGAATTGCAAAATCCGGCAGCCAGTTGAGTGCATCTTTTAACCCGTTATAATACGTATACACATGATTTAATCCTAAGTGAGCGATTAAAAGCGTGTCATCAGCAAGCGTGACTTTTGAGACAATCTGTCGGTAATAGGAGTAGGGCGGGTCTTTTTTAGGGTTATATACGTGTGGTGTCAGGAATAGTCCTACATAAAGCAAAAGGCATGCAAAAATGCCACAGGCAATGCTGCCTTTTTTTGTAATAATCGAAGAAAATACAAGGTACAACTCAAATACAAAAAGCGGAATGCACAATGGCACTGCATTCATAAAAAGCCGTACACCCATGTCGCTGTCTAGGTTAAGCATCGGAAAGAACAATGCTGGTATCAAAAGAGCAAGCGTGCGGTGCAGTTTTTTTGCGAATGTGATGCATCCTAGAATATAGAGGATTACAAAATAAAAGGTAATCTCATAGGTACCAAACGTTGTTACTGACATCGACAATCTTTTGTGATGTATAAATGGAAGGCTTGGAAGTGCAAACGCATGTACAAAACGAGGGCTGTGACGGGCAAAAAAGAGGTAAGTGATGATACAGCCGGTGATAAAAATAATAGTGATGGCAAGAAGTATAAAAACCTTGTACAAGGTGTTCCACGTGTTGCACTTTTGGTAAAAAGACACAAACGTTTGTTTTATATATGGCAGCAGGACGATACAAGTTACTGCTACAGCATATAACAGCGTCACCTTGTGACTAATCATCGAAAGAGCCAGGAATGTAACGGCAGGAAGAAGATGCTTAAACGAAAAAGACTGTAGCAGCTTTATAAGAAAAAAAACATACAGTAAGAGAAAGCAGATGCCTGTCTGGTTGTTGATAAAGTTAATTGACATTGAAGCAAATGTTGGAGATGAGGCGGTAAGCAAAAAGCCAAGTGTTGAAGCAAGGAAATGCTTAGTCAAGGCAAAAAGAAGCAAAAAAACAGCAAGACACGTAAGTGTTGCAGAAAGTGCTGACCAGAACTTTACGCCATTAATCGGGGTGTCTGTAAAAAATGAACATATCCCGCAAAGGTAGTATCCCGGCTCATGGCTGGGGTTTTCTAGATGACCGGTTTCAATGAATGAGCGTGCCTGGAGGGCATAAAAATAGCCATCAAGTCCGTTTGGCTCATGAGATTTATGAAGCATAGACAGCCTGACGAAAAAAACGCTTGCCAAAAGGAATACTATAAACGCTGTGCCCAAAGTATATTTAGCTTTTGTTTTTGTCATCTTTTTTTGGTCTCCAAAAGTGGTTCATACATCATTATGGCATGGTTTTCGGTAATATACTCATCGTTATAAAGTGTTTTTGTATCAGTTATGGTCTCTTGATTATCGAGTGTATAATGCTTTCGCCAGATGGTGTTGTGTCTGACATATATGCCACCTATTTCCGCAGTAATCCAGTGCTCTTTTTGATAGACCTCGTAGCTGTCGGTTATGGGGGTATTTTTGACCCATTTGCCGCACAGTAGTCCTTTTTCATGATCTATCCAGACAAACAATATGTACGTGTCGCATGTTCGATTTTCGATCATGAGGTCACGATAATTGTAGACACATGTTGCTCCACTACCAAATGGCTGTGTCCTGTTTGAGTCAGGAAAAACATCGTAACTGTGGCGGTAGCGCTCGATGACGGTAAGTGGCGTATGGAGTGTCATCCAGTAAATAAGATTGGAAAGTGCACACAGTCCACCACCTATGGCTGCCGTTGGCTTGCCGTTTACAAGCATCATGCCTTTTTTATAGCCTTTCCGTTTTGTTGGATTGCCGATGAGGTGCCAGTACGAAAAAATTTTACCTGACTCCAAAAGCGTCCCAGAGACCTTTTTGACTGCAAGCTCCAAGTTTGCGATTTTACCTTCCTGCAATGCGGTGTCCGTCTTGGACAGATTGCGACGTAGCGGAACTGCATGTTCTATGGCGGTAAAGGCGGTGAAAGGAAGTTCCTCTGGTGAGGACAGGTGTTTAAAAATTGCAAAACGCCGTTTCCATCGAATCCAAGCAAGGCGACGAAACATGCAGTAATATGCAGTTCCGAGTTTTACTCGAAGCCTGGAGCGGCGTTTTTGGGGAATAAATCGATACAAGATCAGTATCCGTCCCACTGACGGATATCGAAAATCTGCTGCTCGGTAATAACTGTATAAGGAACTCCATTCCAGTATACCGTGTTGCCGTCTAGTTTTATGATTATGGCAGTAGTTGTTCTAACATAATCAATTCTTTCGGTTTTAAGGAGTCTAAAGTTACCGATATCCCATTGAATTTCATAATTATTCCATTGCCAACCGAGAAGTAAATATTCTGAGTTTTTCTTTTGCGCCTGTGTATAGTAGTGTTCCATTTCAGAATCAAAGTCGCCTTTATTAAGATACATTTTGTTAAATCCTGTTTGATTAATGCGAGCTATGACGTCTTCTTCTGAACCATTTTTGATAAAATATGCATCACCTATAAGAATGTCGGTAATGTTTTGACCGTCGTTTGATTTGTGTATGATAATTGCAGAATCATCTTTTTGACTTTTTAAGTATATCTTTGCACTGCCGTAAGAAAGAGCTAAAAGCTGACTTTTAAAGTCTGCAGCAGAGCTTTTGAGCATAAGTTTTGAGTTTTCTTCCTGAATCTTTTTAAGTTCTTCAACACCGGTAAAAGGAATAACTTTACCCTTGTATAAGAGACGAATGTCATCAAGACAGGTGTCATCGTACTTTGAGCCTTTGTATACGTCTGTTATTTTAATGGTAATGGTCTGTGCTGTCTGAGGTAGAGCAAAGTTGATTGACTGCCAGGTCGGAGTATCGTCATTTAAAGTGTATTCTTTTTGCTGAAAGTGTTTTTTTGCAACCTGTGTGAGCACGATTGTTTTTACGCGGTTGTTCTTTTTGTAATAGTCTTTTGAAGCAAAGCCATTTACAATCTGAATCTCGTCAAAGCTTACTGGCTGAGAGAATTCTACCGTAATTGATTCGCCAATGCCTGGACCACTTTGATCTGCCTCGCACCATGTGCTGTCATAATTGCCGTCAAGGATGTTGATTGGCGGATACAGATACTTTCCGTTGAACTGAGCTTCTACAAGCTCGCTTGTTGCTACTACAGATTTGACATCAGCTGTCTCTGTCTGTGCCATAAACCAATCGTCTGCAAAACTGGTCTGAACAAGAGCAACGAGAACCAGTAGCGGTACAATGTTTTTTTTCATAACAACTCCAATTGTATGAAATATATCAGAAGAAAAGAAGATTTACAACGCAGAAAATAAACTACGCAAAACGCTAAAGGTATTATACACTGTTAGATAGCTTAAACAAAGAAAATGGGGGCAGGTATATGAAAATAGGATTTATTGGTCTTGGAATTATGGGTAAGCCGATGAGCAAAAATCTTGTAAAGGCTGGCTATGATGTTGTTGTAAGTAACCATACAAAAGCAGCAGCTGATGAGCTGGTTACACTAGGAGCTACGGCAAAAAGTAATGCTGAAATTGGTAGGGAATGTGATCTTATCATTACTATGGTTCAGAATACGCCTCAGGTTCGTGAGGTGCTTCTTGGTCCGGATGGAGTTATTGGTACGGCAAAGCCTGGTACTGTCGTCATCGATATGAGCTCTATCGACCCAGTCGAAACTCGTAAGATTGGTGAGGAACTTGCAAAAAAAGGTATCGATATGCTTGATGCTCCTGTTTCTGGTGGTGAGCCAAAGGCAATTGACGGTACATTGGCAGTCATGTGCGGTGGTAAAAAGGCACTGTTTGATAAATATAGAGAAGTGCTTGGTAAGATGGCTGCATCTGTTACCTATGTGGGAGAATTAGGAGCCGGTAATGTTGCAAAACTTGCTAACCAGATTGTGGTGGCGGTAAATATAGCGGCAGTATCTGAAGCACTGATGCTTGCTCGAAAAGCTGGTGCTGATCCTGAATTGGTGTATCAGGCAATTAGAGGTGGTTCTGCAGGTTCGAGTGTTATGGATGCAAAAGCTCCGATGATTTTGGCACACAACTATAAACCTGGTTTTAGAATTGAGTTGCATATAAAGGATTTAACAAATGTATTGAATGCAGCGCATGCTGTTACGAGTCCTGTTCCGCTTGCCAGTCAGGTTATGGAAATGATGCAGTCACTTAAAGCTGATGGTTGTGAAAAAGATGATCACAGTGCTTTGGCAAAGTATTATGAAAAAATGGCAAATATGCAAATTGGTAAATAAAATAGTGCAGATTATCTGTAATACAGATAATCTGCAACTTTAGCCTGCTGGCGATCTTTGCTTATTACTTTGCTTTATAAAAATGTAATATGTCGAGCATAGTTTTTTTTAGGTATTCAGGACTGTACGATTTAAGTTCTTTGTAGGGGAGTGCTTTTCTGTTAATGGTAAAGATACCGCTTATCCCTCGATCGTACACATCTTCAGGTATGTCGTCTCCGATATCTCCTGCAATAACTGTTAAAGGAATATGAGCTGCTTTTGTTCTGTTTGCAATTCCGCTAATTACCTTACCATGAAAACTTTGAGCATCAATTTTTCCTTCGCCTGTAAAAACGATATCTGTTCCTTGGAGCAGGGTGTTAAAGTGTACTGTATCTAGAACAGTCTCTATGCCTGATTTTAATTTTCCTCCAAGAAAAGCAACGATTCCTGCACCCATACCTCCGGCTGCCCCTGCTCCTGGAATCTCTTTGACATCTTTATGCAAGTCTTTATATATAATAGAAGAAAGCGCATCCAGATTTTTGTCTAGGATTGCTACCATATCTTTGCTGGCTCCTTTTTGAGGACCAAACATTGCAGATGCTCCTATTGGCCCGCATAAGGGGTTATCTATGTCACACATGGCTGTTATTTGAATATTTGAAAGTAGTTTTTCTGTTTTACTGTTATCTATATGAGCTATCGAAGTAAACTCATCAGATTTGGGATTAAATATTTTTCCTTCTGATGTATAAAACGTTGTACCTAAGGCTCTAGCAACACCTGTTCCACCGTCATTGGTACAGCTTCCTCCTAAGCCAATGACAATTTCAGTACATCCATTTTGGATTGCATGGAGTATAAGTGTTCCTAATCCAAAAGTTGTTGTTTTTGAAGGATCTTTGTTATCTCCAACTAGTGGTAATCCTGCACAACATGCCATTTCCATGATTGCCTTATTACCGATTCTTGTATAATAAGCTTCAATCTTTTCTCCATAGGGGCCTGTGGTACTTACCATGATTTTTTTACTATTAAGTGCATACATAAAGCAGTCAACTGTACCCTCTCCACCATCTGCTATAGGGACAGATTCAACCGTGCATTCAGGAAAAACGGTATGAATTGCTTTTGTCATAATATCGCATATTTCAATTGCACTCATAGTACCTTTAAAGGAATCTGGAATTACAATACATTTATTCATGCCTCAATTATATAA
>JAILIC010000144.1 GCA_024695475.1 Treponema sp. | reverse complement strand
AAAAATGGATCGTTTTGTGCACTCAGCACGAATGTGTGGTTTGTCGAGCCTGGAGAAACCACAATCCTACGGATTGCATGTTTCTTCAGGCTCGACAATACAATCTGTACATCAATTTCGTTTGTATAATATTTCTGCATTTTTGTTTCCTGCTTATATTTTTCAGCACGAATGTGCGGTTTGTCGTGCCTTTTCGATAAGACTTAAAATGTATAAGGAATATCATCAAAAGTGATAACGCCAGCACCACCTGTCATCATCACTGTTTCCCCGACAATCATTCTCCCAAGCGAACTTGTAAGAACAACTGCCATATTTGCAATCTCTTCTGCTGCAGCATACCTACCTATAGGGCTCTCTTCACGCTCAATTCCATCATAACCGTCTTTTATAAGCATAGGAGTAGCTGTAGGTCCTGGTGCAAGTGCATTCACAATGATACCATACGGGATTAGAGATTTTGCCATTCCCTGTGTCAGACCTTTCAAAGCCCATTTTGAGCAAGTATAAGCGGACACAGCTGGACGATTACTAGAAGAAGAAGCTATATGCAAAATATTTCCCTCAATCTTATTGTCTTTCATATAACGAGCAAAAACTTGTGAAGCAAAATAAGTACCTTCAAGATTTGTCTCAATAACGCTTTCAAAATCATCTATTTCTGTTGAACCGAATGTTCCGCCAAAGTTTACACCAGCATTATTTACGAAAATGTCAATTGATTTGAATTTTGTTTCAGATAGAATGACATCAAACTGATTTTTAATTTCTTTAACATCTGAAATATCGATTAAAAAAGTTTCTATTCGAGTATCAAAAGCTTCTCCCAATGCTTTTAAGAGGGATTTTTTTGCATCAGAAAGTTTTTGACTATTTCTACCTGTCAGAATGACATTTGCACCAGACTGCAAAAATGCGTTAGCAATACTCAATCCTATTCCACTTGTAGCACCTGTTATAAGAGCACATCGTCCTTTCAGCAATTCTGAATAAAGAACGGGAACTTTTACAGGAAGTAACTTTTTGCATTTCCGTAAGATTTTTATTATAGATTTTCTGAAATGTCTATATATTACTCGTATCATATTTTCTTACCAATCTTTCGTTTTACAATTCCAACAATCATAGTACGCTGTTCCCTGTTCATTCCAAGGAAATACATAACCAAGCAAGTAACAGGAACTGTTATAAAAATCTGTACAAAAGAAGAAATCACACCTTTAGGCATAAAATGATTCATCAAAAAAGCAAATGTAAAAGAAACTACCATCATAAAAAGAAGTGGAATCGCAGTCCTAATCGTAAACTGTCTAAGAGGTAGTCCTACAAGTCCATGAACAAGGACAAGACGCAGAACCATCATCACAAGATTTACGCCAATTGCAATAGCAAACGAAATCCAAGCCTGATAACCAGCTTTGAACAGAATCCAGGAAAGTATAAAAATAATCAGTTGCAAACTACCAAGTGAAAGCTCGTATGTCTTCATTTTTCCCGGTGCTCGGGCTGCAGTTGCAATCGGCTGACCAAGAGAGTTTATCAAAACTTCAACAAGGGCAAGCTGCGTAAAAAGAACTGTCCATTCAGGAACATTCTTTAACCATAAGGAAAGCACGGCTTGCATATTCAGTATCAAAGGCAGGGCAAACACCCACATAAGGAAAAGTGTCATCTTGCAACCGTTGTAGAGCAAATTATACATTGCATCTTTATTCCCCGATGAGTATTCCTTGATAATTGGCGGATACAGACTTGTATTAAAATTTTGTGAGAACACATTAACCGCGTTTGTCACTTGCAGAGAAATACTCCGAGCAGCAACAACAACAGGGGTAAAAAACTGATTGAACAGAACCGTCACTGCCTGATTTCGAACAATCGAAGTAAACTGTCCAAATAACGTCCAACCAGTAAAACTAAGTATATCGCTAAAAAGCTCCTTATCCCATAAAAAACAAAACTTACACTCTGTATACTTTTTAATGCAGTACAGACGGTACAGACTTGTATTTATGATTGCAACTGCAAGCAATAAAAAACCGTACACAATAAGTTTATCAAACGGCAGAACTTGCAGTAAAAACACAATTCCTAATTTGAGTGCAACTTCCACAATACTCACATAAGCGTATACATCCATACTCTCGTGAGCGATTATCGCACTCATGTATGGCGTTGTTATCAGCGTAAACAAGAAAGAAGCCACGGCTGCCTGATAAATCCATTTTGCAGCTGTAAGACGTTCTGGCGGAATAACAAGTTTATTGTACACAAACCACAAGCCAAGAGTTTCTGCCAGTAACACGATAAGCAGTGCAAGCAAAGCATAAATCGTAAGTGTAACACTGAATGTTTTTTTTAAGTTTTCAGTATCTCCTTTTCCTAAATCAAAAGAAAAATATCGCTGACTAGCAGTAGCCATTGCGCCAGACAAGAAGCCGAACATCGTAACCACGCCCGCCACGACGTTATAAATGCCGTAATCTTCCGCGCCGAGTACATTCAGCACAACACGTACTGTGTACAGCGATACCGCCATTATGAGTATCTGGCGGAAATAGAGCATTAGTGT
>JAILIC010000113.1 GCA_024695475.1 Treponema sp. | reverse complement strand
CGTATCTATTTTTGTATGTCCTAGTAAGACCTGTACCTGCTCAATAGGCATGCCCTTGTCTATGGCCTTTGTAGCCATTGTACGGCGAAAACGGTGCGGATGGACGTTATCAATCTGTGTTTTTTGACCTACTTCGCGTATCATTTTTTCAATTGCATTTACCGAGAGCCTTGTATACGTTTCTAGTTCTTTGTTTTTACGTTCTGTTATAAAAAGTGCCTTGTTATTGTCTGTCCGTGTTTTTAGGTAGTTTGCAAGCTCAATTTTTGTCCGCACATCAAAATAAGTTTCGCGCTGTTTTGAGCCTTTGCCAAATACTATGCAAGTCCGTGAGTTTAGATCGACTGCAGAGCAGTCAAGGTTGACAAGTTCACTTACTCTTATACCTGATGAAAGTAAAATATCTATGATGGCAATATTCCGCTTGTTTGTGGCAGCTGTACTTCTTATATTCTCAATCTGCTCATCTGAAAAAGCAGGCTTTATGACGGAAGGTGTTTTTATTCTGTGGATTCGTTTCATAGGACTTTTTATGATAAAATCTTCTTCTTCAAGCCAGCGGTAAAAGCTGGAGAGAATTCTGCGTATGGTGTCGAGTGTGACATTGGTGCAGTTGTTGATTTTCTGGTATTTTATGAGGTAGTCACGGATTGTGTTTGTATCGGCGTTACAAATATCGCAGGTGATGTTTTTTTCAAAACAAAAAAGAACAGAATAATAATATTCTTCCGTCCTTTTGGAACATCCTTCCACTTTTTTTGCACTGATAAATTGTTTTATAAGGTTTTGTTTGTGTTTTTTAATTGTTTTAACGTCCGGCTCTTTGGCAAGAATTTCAAAACATACTTTGCTCAATATTTCTAACTGCGTTACCGAAAGGAATTCAGCCATTTTTGATGTGATTTTGTAAATTGTTTCTGTAGTCATAGTATCACCCCTGTATGGTTTTTAACCATTTTATCGGCATATTCAGGTGGTATTAAGCTTATAAAGTAACGGTTTTGCCATAGTCTTGCATATCATGAGTATCTACTGTGGTTGTCAGAAGCTCTGTGAATGACATATCAATTTCCTAACGTTGTACGGAATTATCTCCCACGTCGTACAGAATTATCTCCCACGTCGTACAGAATCTTTCTGACTGTCCATTATAATTATTGTGACCGTAAGTCGTAATCATTGTGAACGTAAGTCATAATTATTGTGACAGTAAGTCAGATTGATAGTCAAATCAATTGCTATTGATATGACTAACACCTAGCGATTCCAGTCACGCCGGAAACGCCAGGTATGAAGGTATCATTTTTTCATCAGTTTCTCTATTTTTAATACCATCGCTTCGTCTCCACTCTGTTGAGCAGCTTCAAGACATGATTCATCCAAAGTTGCGCCGTATTCAAGAAGTAAATCTACCTGACTTTCCCATCTCATTCCTTTTTTTATTGCCTCATAGAGTGGGGTCGTTGCCTTTGAAGAATTAAAATACATAAAAGCTATTCTATCATTGAAAAACAATAGTTTCAGTCTATGTGTGTACGGAACAGGATGTCCTTTCATATTCGGGCTCATTCCTTTTTCAAGCATAGCTTTCAACAAACGGTTTGAATCTTTAATAAAATTATCTTCTGGATTCCGCTCACCGATTTCATCTTTATGATATTTATAGATTGATGTCAAAGAAGAGTCTAGCTCTTTATTTCCCCATGTATAAACACGTGCCCAAACATATGGCAAACGATTTATATCGGCTCCATAATCAATTAGTAAATTCAATAACTGAATGTCTTTGAAATCATCAGTCTTACCGCTATAAAATGTATTTTCAAAACTTTCAGACACAATTTTCAATGGATTACCATCTACCCATCCTGCTTCTCCCCTGCATTTATCTGGATCCGAACCTTCTTCAAGTAATTCTTTTACAAGGTTTACATCTTCCCTGTAAATTGCATTATAAAAACTATAACTTCTTGACATTGTACAGCCTGTGCATAAAGAAAAAAACATTGTAAATAATAAAAATTGAAACTTTTTCATTTGTCAAAATCTCCATACTTAAATATGACAGATTTTTTATCTTCGCTCAGATAAAAATCAACTTTTTCTTTATTGAGAAAGCCATTCCAAAAATAACTTTCGGCTTTATCCCCTTTACCTGCAATTTGATTAAAAAAGTTTTCAGCATGTTCTTTCGTATCAAAGTTAAGTTGAAATTTTGCAGTCAATTCACTCTTAAGTGCTATCCATGCTAGTAACGGGTGGAATTGTGTTGTCCAGAAACTTGGTTTACCTTCTTTAGATGTACCTATTAAAGGTTTTTTCCCATTCTCGACATAAAGCTCAGAAGAAGATGATACAATCCCAAGACTGGACAATTCATCCCGATTCATTGCAGCCCCATTTCTTGTATAAATACCTAATTCACAACCGGCACCAGCAAAACTATAGTTTCCTTTCCACATTCTGATAGTAAAATCATTTACATCAATTTGTGTTCCATGAATATCAAAGCCTAAAAGAATTGAAGCTGGATCATAAACATTAAAGTAACCGAAGAGTCGCTGGGGTGCATGATGACTCCATCCAATTGATGGAATAAAATGTACAGGTGATTTGCCATCTGGGTCCGTGTACTTGACCGGATTGTTTGCGGCGTATGCAAACAAATTACAATTTGTGGGGAAAGCGTCAAAAAAGCGTAGAATTCATGTGAATTTTGAGCTTTTTTGACCAAAAACAGCAGTTTTATGAAGTCAAATTGCAGCAAAAATGTTTTATTGTAAAGTGTCTGAATCAATGGTAATATAAAAGCATGGAACCAAGATATCTGCCAATCGGAATTCAGGATTTTGAAAAACTGCGTAACGGCAATTATGTATATGTAGATAAGACTCAGTATATTTATAATCTTACACGGACAGCTACACCATATTTCTTAAGCCGTCCGCGCAGGTTTGGCAAGAGCCTGCTGCTCTCAACTTTTGAATACTATTTTCTTGGCAAAAAAGACCTCTTTAAGGGGCTTGCAATAGAGAAACTTGAAGACAAGTGGGAAGAGTATCCTGTACTCAAAATCAGTTTTGGCGGAGGCTCCTATGAAAATAAAGAAAAGCTTTTGTCAACGATAGACTTTATTCTTGGTAAATATGAACAGGAAAACGGAATAACCAAGCTATCAGACAATCCCTCTGTACGTTTAAGTAATTTGATTCTTACTGTGAGTGAAAAGAAACAAAAGCAGGTCGCCATCCTGATTGACGAATATGACAAGCCTATCCTTGATGCCCTCTACACAGAATATGAGGAGCAGAACCGTCAGGAGCTGCGTAATTTTTACAGTCCGCTGAAAGACCTGGATAAGTACATCCGCTTTTTGTTCATAACCGGCATCACAAAAGTAAGCCATGTAAACATATTCAGCGGCTTGAATCAGCTGGATGATATCAGCTTAAACAGCGATTTTTCTACATTATGCGGCATTTCTGAGTCAGAGTTTGAAGAATATTTTGGACCGGAGATACAGGCCCTTGCTGACCGTCAGGAAATGACCGTTTCTGAGGCAAAAGATAAACTTGCCCGGATGTATGACGGCTATCATTTTTCATATGAGGGTGAAGGTGTATACAATCCGTTTTGCCTTTTAAAATGCTTTAAGGAAAAAGCTTTCGGCTCCTATTGGTTTGAGAGCGGAACCCCGTCTTTCCTTGTAAAGACATTACAGAACCAGCCGCTTGAGCTTTCGACGCTGGTAAACGGCAGGCTTGCAAATGAAAACCAGTTTAAGAACTATGATCCTGACAGCAAAAACATGCTGCCGGTGATTTATCAAAGCGGTTATCTTACCATAAAGGGGTACGACAAAGAAGATGAACTGTATACCCTGGACTTTCCAAACCGGGAAATTGAGCAGGGATTTCTGGAAGTATTGCTTAAAAAGTTCATCACGGTTCCTTATGATGACATGGGGCTGGAGGTAAACAATATACGGCAGGCCTTGAAGAATAAGGATATAGACCGGGTGCTTTCGATCATAAAAGCTTCGATTGCAGATTTACCGACTGTCGTAAAAAAGGACATGTGCGAAAACTACTACGAGTCAGTGACGCATCTGATTTTCCGTTTGGCAGGTACCAATGTAGTAAGCGAGCTGCAGTCAGTTGCAGGACGCAGTGATGTTGTAGTTACGACAAAAGACGCAGTCTTTATCTTTGAGCTTAAGATGGATAAAGGACGAGCATTTGATGAAGTTGTCACGGAGGCTTTGTCTCAGATAGATGCAAACGGCTATGCAGAGCGTTTTGCAGTAAGCGGAAAGACCATGTATAAGGTAGGTGTTGTATTCTCAAGTGCAGCTAAGGGTCTTGTAGGCTGGAAGTATTAAGACTGATCTGGCTGTTTAATAAAAAAAACAAAGCGGCTATGCTACGAAGGCGAAAGACCCAACCGACCTTTTTGCGGTCGGGAACAGCAATACTAATTTATCAGAGCTTTCCTTGTATACTATCTAGAATTTTGTGTGTCGTTTTGCTAAATGAATAACAATTGCCCGTACACGGCATATCAGCTGTTTCGGTCCATAGTGTATACATTTTATCACATAAATCGTTACAGTCTCCTGTCTTAAAGTAGGTTACCGGTAAATTGTGGTATACTTCCTTAAAGACTGCAATGTCTGATACAAGTGCTCTTGTTCCATTGCATAAGGCTTCCATGGGTGGCAAACCAAAACCTTCATAAAGTGAGGGTTGTACGAGTAGTTTTGCCGAAGCTATCAGCGTCTGTAATGTTTCGTTAGTGACAAAGCCTGTAAACGCAATACCAGTATTTTGATTATCATTTTGCAACTCAGTCAGTTCTGCATCTTTTGTCCTAAAATTTTCTTGTGAACCAACTATCATAAGGGTGGGCAGTGCTACACCATTTATGCTGCATCTTTCACGCAACTTAGAAAAAGCAGGAATCAATGTATGCAGTCCTTTATGCTTTTTGATATTGCCAATAAAAATGATAGTATCAGTTTTTGTTGGGCGTGGATGTAATGGTTTTTGTAAATAATCAGGAACGCTACTGTGTACGACCGTTATTTCTTTTTTGCAGTGTAATGTTTTCTGAATACGAGACTTACTAAATTCCGAAACTGTAAAAATTCCTTTTGAGCGATAGACTGCATATAAATACATTATTTTTCTCAGTACTGTTCCTAGACGAGATGCGAGACCAGGTACATCCAAAAATACAACGTCATGGATAGTGGTATAGATCGGAACGGTTATGCCAGATGGTATATTGCAATATGGTGTAAAAAAGGCATCGCAAGCATTAATGTGTGCTGCGATTTGCTTTGGAAAAAAGAGCATTTCTTTGAGCGAAAATACTGGTATGTCGCAAGGAATAATTGAGACTGTTGGTTTTGCAACTGCTTGTGTATACCCGATTAATAGCAAGACAGTATCACTTTCAATCAGATAGGGTAAGATACCGTCTATAAACGCACCTATCCCACTTTTACCACACATTCTACAATCGATTGCAAGCTTCATTGATGACCTCTCGCATTTGGGTAATAAAGCGTTCTTCAGAAAAACGGGCAGCATGACTAACGATGGTACTGGCGTCAAACACACGCTGCTCATATAACTGCTCAAAGCGTTCTATAGCATCACAGACACTGTCGGTTGTTTGCTCATTAAAAAATACACCAGTTTTGCCATCGACAACAGTTTCGAGTGCACCACCTTTACCATAGGCAATAACGGGACGACCGCATGCCTGTGCTTCAACAGGAATAATGCCAAAATCTTCTTCTGCACAAAAAATAAGAGCCTTACATCGCTGCAAGTAATCCTGCACAGCTTCGTCAGATATTCTCCCAGTAAATACGATATCATCGTGACCGGAGGCAAGCAGTTTTAATTCTTTTTCGAGACTGCCACCACCAATGACTACAAGCTTTTTATGCGCTTTAATACAGGCTGTTATTGCTAAGTCTACACGCTTGTATGGAACAAATCGCGAAAATACCACATAAAAGTCTTCGCTCTCCTTGTTATTAGGATGCAGACGGCTGGTATTTACAGGTGGATACACAACCACAGCTTCGCGATTCCAACATTTTTTGATGCGCCGTGCAATATAGTTTGAATTTGCAATAAGAACATCCTGTCGCTGGCTGGATACATAATCCCACAAACGCATGTGTGGCATCCAACGATCCATAAAAAAGCGAGTGAGTCTGCCACTTCGTTTTTTATAATCATAGAATAAATCCCATGCATATCTCATAGGCGTGTGTATGTAGGCGATATGCGGAACTGTTGGAGATGTAATAACCCCTTTTGCACAGGATGATGATGAGCAAAGTACCAAATCGTAACCAGTTAAATCAAACGACTCAAAAGCTTTTGGCATAAATGTTAAAAGCTTGGTATATAATCGTGTAGAACCTGGTATTTTTTGTACAAATGAAGTATGTACCTTTTCAGGAGCAAAATGCTTTGCCATCTTTTTTTTGTCATAAACGAGTGTAAAGATATCAGCATCAGGATAGAGCGTAAGCAGTGACTCAACAACACGTTCCGCTCCTCCGTAATTTACGAGCCAGTCATGGACAATAGCAACTTTCATGTATTAGTATCCTTTAACTATTAACTATATAATGTAACTATACTAAATTAACGTAATGTCTTTTTTATTGTAAAAGTCTTCGATTAGTGAGGTTATAGCACTTGAAACTGACTTATCAATAAAGTAAAAATTAATACCAGTCTGTATCGCCTTTATAAACGATACAATCTCGTATCTGATACCCTCGCCATCCAGTTGATAAAAATAACGTTTGTTATCAGCGGGATTTTCATAACGTATTTCAAAGTAATCGGTTTTCCACCAGGGAGCTGGAACATAAATATACCCTTTGGAACTCGATATGATCAATTCTCCTTCACTTTTTACACCTTGTCCAACCTTAAGTGAAGCAACGGCATCTTTATAAATGAAGTCAACTTTAGTAAACATGTCGTAATTGCTTTTAGGGTGTAATAGATGAGTTGTAATGGAGCGTGATTTATAATCAGTTCCTAATAGCTGAAAAATGGGGAGCAGGGCTGTTGGTCCCCATGCACAGAGACTGTTCCAAGCTGTATTGCTGGTATCAGTATCAACGGGACGTAAACTTGTACACGTACAATCGATGGAAACAACTTTCCCGATAACACCAGATTTTACCAGCAGTTTAAGGTGTTTATAGGCATCTGCATAGGCTGTTTTGATACCGTCCATAAGAATACAATTATTCTTTTCGGCAAGTTCTGTCAGTTCCTTCCAATGGGCATATTGCAATGCAATTGGAGACTCAACCAGTACATGCTTTTGTTTGAGCAGTGCCTTTTTTATGATATCATAGTGAGTCGTCGGTTCCGAAATAATATAGATGGCATCTGAAGCATCAAGCAATGTATCAACACTTTGTGTTATCAACGGTAATTTTTGTATATTCTCGCTTAATGCAGAAACATCATCACAACAGATACCAGAAATACTTACACCATTTACAAAGTGACTTTCTCGTTCAAATTTATTGAGGATAGGTGAGGAACCTAGTAATCCCAGTTTGATTTCGCGCTTTTCAGCTCGAATTTCAGAACTAGAAATTCCTTCAGTTCTATCGAGGTAGATGACCTTACAATACTCGTTTAGATAGTCAAACTTACCTTTCCAGTCAGAACCAACAGTAAAAATATCGACAGAGTACTTTTGGATGTCATCAATTTTTTGACCATCATATTCTTCGACGATGATTTGATCTGCAATACCAGTTGCTTTAACCGCCTCGATACGTTCCATGAGGGACTGCTGCACATTGATTTTACCACGTACTTTATCATACGCATCGGAGGTAACACCAACAATGAGATAATCTCCAAGCTCTTTTGCCCTTTTGAGTAAACGAATATGCCCATAATGGAGTAAATCATATGTTCCGTAGGTGATGACCTTTTTCATACGCAGTCCTTATAATGCTCCATGTTTGTGCATGTCATGCAATGCTGCAAGCAAAGTATCCAGTGCCTGTTTAGTAATATATCCGATGTGACCAACTCTAAAGATGAGATCTTTTAATTCACCACCATTAGGACAAATATATATCTGGTATTTATCTTTCATTTCGGTAAAGATGTCATAGGCAGATTTACCTGTTGTTGAAGTGAGTGCTGTTACTGCGTTAGAAGGACTTACTGAATAGTTTTTTAACGGTAAATCTTTAATACCGTCTCTAAAATACTGAGCAATTTCTTGAGTATGTTTGATAATAGTAGCGACACCACCTTGCTCAGCAATTTTTTTAAGCTGGGTATGCAATAACAGTAATGTACCGACTGCCGGAGTAAAAGGAGTTTGTCCGCGCTCACCATTGGTAAGATAGTCAGCAAGGTTAAAATACAAGGAAGATACCTTGTGAGATGTGATTCTCTGGATTGCTTTTGGAGTGGCACAGATAAAAGATAATCCTGGTGGCAATGCCATAGCCTTTTGGGATCCCATGATGACAGCTCCTATTGCGTCCTGTTGCATGGATAGCGGATCTGCCATAAAAGAAGAAATAGCATCAACTAATAAAAATATGTTGTTCTTTTTACAGAAGGCGCCTACCATTGATAAATCATACAATACACCCGTTGATGTTTCATGATGTTGCATGATTAGACCGGTGTATCCTTGATTGTTAAATGCATCTAGATGTTTTTGTGTTAGTGGCTCACCATAGTTGAGATGAATCTCGGTAAACGGAATGCCGTGGATTGTACATAATTCAACAAAACGGTGTCCAAAACTACCGCCATTAACCACAAGTACTTTATCCTGTGCTGTAAACACGTTCATGACTGCAGCTTCCATAGAAGCTGTCCCAGAACCTGTCATAAAAATCATGCGCGAATCTTTTGGAGCATCTAAAAACTGACAGAGATATGATTCATTTTCTTTCATGATAGCAGAAAATTCAGGGGTCCTAAAATACGGGATTTGTTCTGAGTTTTCCAAACGCAGTGTATCGTCCATCATAACGGGACCAACGGTAAAATTAAGCATGTTTCTGTTCATTGTGTGTATCCTTTGCCTGTTCAAATGATTTAACAGTATCTATCATAAAGTTTACAGCATTTTCAGCGGCATGACCAATATGCATCCAAGCTTCGCTCTTTGCTTTTTGTCTAAGTGCATGTAAATGTTCATTGTCGCTTGCCTGTTCAATAATGGTCTTTATGTTAGCAAATTGTTCCTGTTTTAGCTCGATTCCCATTTCTTTTAATACACGGAACTGCCAGATGTCTTTTCCATGGTTGTCGAGCTCATACGCATCATAGGGGCGTAAGTCGAGGTCGGCATTTACATACATGACCGGCTTGTCACACAGGAATGTATAGTCATAAATGATTGCTGAAAAGTCCGAAATCATGATATCAGCCTTTTTCATTACGATAATGTTATCACGACTATAGTCCCATGTCACATTTTTTGCATTTTGGTAGGTTTGTGTCAGTGTTTCGATTACTTCTGGCTCTGCTCGTTTAGACTGTGGATGTGGACGGATAATGATATTCCAGCCGGTAGCAACCAGAGGATCTAATAAGGCAGTACCATACTTTGACAAAAGGGAGCTGGGGCCCCATGATGGTGAAACCAACACGGTAAATTGATGAGGAGTCTCAACGGGAATGGAATCCATTTTTTGCTGCAATGCATCGAGATAGGTACATCCTATTGTTGGCAGTTGCTTAGCAGGAATCTTACGCTTTTGTTCAAGCATACGCAAATCAGTACGCTGATAATCACCTGTTAACAAAATGGCATCAAAAAAGTCTAAACCATACCATTTCATCATGGTAGGATCTGACGCTCCATGTAAAATATTTGCATAAAAACGCACGTTTTTGCTTCGTTTTAACTGGTATACGTTGAGACCGGGAGTGGTCATGACAACAATACCTGCAGACAGCATGTTTAGCTTAGCAAAAGCAGCATTTCCTTTGCCAATGTATTCTGCATGTACATAGGTGTATGTTGTATCAAAGATGGAGTCATCTTCAGCAGAAGTGTAATAGGTCAAGGGTAACTGGCGTTTTTCAAATTCATCAACGATAGGTTTAAATACGTTCCAATATTGCTTACCTTCAACATAAACTACATAGGGTTTATATGATGCATCTTGTTGTATGCCACTACGTTTTCCTGATACAAAAACAACCAGCTTTAGGATGGCAGCCTTTGCAAAAAAGAATAACGTTGCGGCAATACCTATGAAAATCGAAAAAAGCATACTCCCCGTACCGGGATCTATATACAAAAGATGCGGCATCATTATGGTCTACTCCAGTTTTCTGATTTAAAGATATTGTCTTTTACTTTCCACCATTGCGTATCTTTGATATTAAAAACAGTATCTTTGCGATATAACCAGGCCTGATGATCATCACAAGGAGTGACGATTATGCCTTCCTTTTTTAAAGAGGTGGTATCAAGTGGAATTTTCTTTTGTGTAAATGGATTTACAGGATTGTCGATAAGTCCCTGTAATGCCAAAGCTGGCACATCGGCATTGGTCATAAATGTATTGTTATCCTCGAATACTTTACCTCTTGCATTAAAATCCTTATACATTAGCAGACAGTGAAAGTGTCCACGTCCCTTTGATTCGCCACCATCGATGGCAGCATCCAGTTCAGGATTGTACTCCATGTCGTCTTCTGTATCATATGTTCCATGATCAGATACAAGGATGATACGAGTGTTGTCATAGACACCGTTTGCCTTGAGATAGTCCAGCCATTCAGCGATCCGTTTTATGGCGGCGACCTGCGTAGCATAATCGTTAATGTCCTTAAAGCGTGATGTTCCCCGATTTGTGACTTCGGCCTGTGGTCTAAACTCTGGAGCCTGTAAAAAATAGGACTGATGGGTTAATTCATTAACCATGCAGGTGTATGACCCTGTAGGGGCATCGGTAATAGCTGTCAGTCTTGGTAAATATTCCAATGGTGCGTAGTTATCAACCATGATGGTAGAAGATTCTAGCGTGGTGTCTGAATTCCAGTAACGTCCCTTATAGTAAATGGATTCGCGTAATACGACAGGGGCTTGCCTAAAAATGCTAAAGAATAAAAGATTCCGTTTTAATATAGTCTCGGTACCATCTATGATACCGCTGTCTGCATGCTCTGCATGCCATAGGGAAGAATAGGTTCCGATCGTTTGATAGGCGTTAATATTTGGATATGGCTCATACAAAGAAAAATCGGAGTAAAGACTGTAGTTTGCCCAAGACGGATCAGTTACAACAGCAGAAAATCCTTTTTGCTCAGTAAAGAGGCGAGGTAACAACAAAAGTGCTTCATTATGTTTATCTACGAGCAGTTCTGAAGAACGTTTGTTCATTTCCTGAGGTGTATATTCATACCCGCCATAAATTCCTGGTGAGCCAATCATGGTATGACCATTAAATGATGCCGTATTGTTATAAAACACAAAGCCACTATATGAGTCATGCAAGTCAGGACTTTCTTTTAATATTTCCGACATGTATTGTCCTTGCGCTCTATCAAGCATAAAGACAAATACATTTGGAGCTGTTTTTGATAATGTAAAAATCGGAGTTATTTCGGTATGCAGCGTACTCTGATGAACTTTATCAAAAGCCTTGTATTCATGGCTAATGACTGAGGTATTTTTTATTGTGATCAAAGAGAGCGTTAACACTAAGATGCCAATAAGATACGTGTATACTTTTCCTCTTTTGATGTAGATAAACAGGGATATGAGTATACACAAACCTGCTACGATGGCAAGATTTGTGATTGATACAAGCGAAAAAGTCTTAAACTGTACTGCATTGATAAATTGTAGCGAAGATGAGATATCTCCGTATGATAAAGAAAAAATAAACGTATTGACGAGTGCGCTGCAACACAAACAGCTCATTATAATGGCAAGTACGGTTTGTACTTTATGATTAAACAAAAAGTAGACACATAGTGGCCAAAATACAAAGAGACCGATAGCCTGTAACGTCGGATAATACAAGAGTTCAACAGGACTTCTCTGTGAGCCAATATTTGCAAACTCGATTGGAGAAGAAGCAATCAAGGAAGATGGTATTACTAAACCACTGAGTAAGCAGAGCAACACACAGGAGAGCATGTATATGAGTGCTCTGGTTTTGCTATCTTGTACTAAGAGCCTTGCACGAGTGGCAAGCAGTTTTTGTACCCCGCGCAATCCAAGCGGTATGAGGTATATACAAGCGACTGCTGTACATACGAGCAGTTTATAGAGAAGTGGAATACCGATAAAAATAAACGTATAGAGTCCAAGTACTGTGGCTACAGCACAGACAAATAACCAAAAGGCCTTAAGTGGATTTTGAAGCTTATAAAATATGTTTTTTATAAGACCAAATACGTTATTCATTGTCCAGTAGAGGACGAGACCACTTGGTGATTGATATAGTATGACCAAAAAGATAAGAGCCATACCATAAATCTGTATTTTTTCTTTTACAGGCAAACCTTTGGTGTAAACAGTACCGGATATGATATTTATTGCAGTCATTGCAATTGGTAAAATATTAACTGCAAAAGAACCAATATAAAAAGAAGCATCCGGAACACCCATGTCTTTGATAAATAAAAAAGACTCGCCTTGGAGATCGGGTAAATGTGATAAAAAGGTGTATGCCGCAATAAAAAATGGAATTTGAATTAATAGGCTAAATGATGAGCGCAAAGCCATGATCGGGCTATAATGGTTTTCCCGATAGTAGGCAGAAGTAATCATGTAACGTTCATCACCTTTGAAAATCTGTTTAAACAGATCCACCTGAGGTTGTAAGCGCCGTTCGGTTTCACGCTCAATTTCCTGCCAGTGCTCAGCAACAGCATAGAGTGGCAGACAAAGTATTGTGATGGTAGCACTGACGCCAATGACTGCAATGCCAGAATTACTGGTGATTTTTTCAATAAGGGTATATGCAAGCTCTATAATCGTATAGAGCGGATAAATAATTACGGTATAAAGAATAGTAGACATTATGTAGTAGTATAACAAGTTTGGATTATGGAGTACAGACGTTTTGCTGTATTTTGCAGAGTGTATTTTTTAAGTATTTCTGCTGGCGATGTAACACTCTGCTTCATCAGGACTGACAAGTCAGTCGTAGGATCGTCAGGATCTATATAATACGCACAGTCACCGTAAATCTCGGGAAGACTGGTTTTATTTGAAATAATGATCTTTGTTCCGCATGCTAATGCTTCCAAAGGTGGCAGACCAAAACCTTCAAAATACGAAGATAAAATAAATGCCTTACTCTTGGTGACAAGCGCCTTTACTTCTTCATCAGATAGATAACCGGTTAAAACGATATTGGGAAGCTTTCGCAGTATTTCTAATTCCTCTGGTACCTCATGGTTGTTAGGTAGTGCTTTTCCCGAAACGGCAAAGACTTCGTTGGGATAGAGCTGTGCATGCTTTGCAATCCATGCAAGATTTTTACGCTGTGAAAGGCTTCCCAGTGTAAAAAAATACTCACCTGATACAAGGGCAGGTAAGCGGTCAAAAATGGAATAATCGGGTTGTATATCATTATAGCCTGAAACACCACTGTATACGACAGATACACGATCAGGATTGATATGATAGGTATCAATAATTGTTTGTTTTGTGTATTCCGATACCGTAAAAATATGCTTTGCCCGTTTTGCGATAGTCTTATACATGCAGTTGCTGTACAGTTTTATTAATTGGGCACGATGCGATGTAAAATCTTCTGGATAGAGTACACTATAGATATCATGGATAAATTCAAACCCAGGTGAAAAAAAGGGACACGTGTTAGAAAAATCCAGACTGATACGATGATGTGTCAGTACATATTTTTGAAAAGCAATTTGCGTCCATTTAGGAAAAAACGTTGCATTTGCCTCTAATCTGATGACGGCAATATTGTGTAATGGTGGTACATTACGTGCATTTTTAGGTACAACTAGCTCAAATTCTCCTGGCTGTACCATCGTATCAAGAAATTGCGTTACTTCAATTGCAAGCCGTTCAATACCCGTAAGGGTACGACACCAAGCTTCACCATTAATGGCAATGATCTTTTTTTTCATAGTCCTTGTACAAAATCACTGAGTGAGTATCCCTTTTCAAGACGTACACTCTGTTTACAACCAGCTTTTAAACCGCATTGATAATCACTATCAGAGTCACCGACCATGTAGGATTGCGTTATATCGATATTGAAGTCTTTTGCTGCCTGTTCAATAAGTCCAGAGTTAGGTTTTCTGCATGAACATATCTTTTTGTATGCAGGACGTTCCCCCTCAAAACCAGAATCGGGATGATGTGGACAAAAATACAGAGCATCAATGTAAGCACCTTCTTTACCGAGTAACGTTTCTAGCTTGTTGTTAATTTCTTGTAGCTGTTCAAATGTAATATCGCCACGGGCTATTACCGGTTGATTGGTAATGACTATGGCAAGATAGCCGAGACTATTTATCTTTTTGACAGCTTGTGCGACTCCTGGCAATAATTCCAAATCATCAATGTTTTTGAGAAAGTGTACTTCTTTATTGAGCGTACCGTCACGATCTAAAAACACAGCTTTTTGCTTATGACTTAAATTGCGTTGCTGTACGATACCACTTTTGATATCAGCTTCTGTTGCATAGTAGCGGTCAGGCGTTCCCATGTCCTTGATATATTCCGGGGTATCGTATGCATAAATATGTCCATCTGCAACTGATGGTTTTAAGATGTCTCTATCCAAGTCGACTTTTGATTTAGATACTGTCGGCTTTATTTTTTGCAGCAGGCGAGGTGAGAGTACCTGAATTCCTGCATTGACTCTATTTGCATACCAGGTACGAGGATCTTCTTTATTTAACCACTGGATTACCTGATGGCTGTTATACGGCATATCTCCAGAGTTTTCATCTGGATAAACAGTCTTAGTAACGAGCAAGGCACTGTCATAAGGGTGTCCATTTGGATGAGATACCAAGGTTGCGTCAGCATTATGCTCCTTATGAAATGCAATGAGACGAGTAAAATCTACATCAAAAATGATATCCCCACACAAGATAATAAAATCATCTTGCTCTAGTTCTGGAATCTTAAAAAGGGCTCCTGCAGTACCTAATGGTTCTGTCTCTTCAAAGTAGGTAATATGTACCCCAAAACGGGAACCATCTTCAAAGTATTCTTTTATAAAATGCCCCAGATGACCAAT
Source organism: Treponema sp. (assembly GCA_024695475.1). Classification (GTDB taxonomy): domain Bacteria; phylum Spirochaetota; class Spirochaetia; order Treponematales; family Treponemataceae; genus Treponema_D. The sequence goes on along the minus strand of JAILIC010000113.1, from coordinate 22,291 downwards.
TACCAATATGATATCAGTGAGACCATTACGTTTAAGGCACTCAATCTGATGCTCCAAAATAGGCTTGTCACAGAGACGAATCATTGGCTTAGGAATATCACTGGCAATAGAAGCAATTCGAGTACCTTTACCGCCAGCCATGATAACAGTTTTCATTATGCTTACTCTTTAAAAAAGTGTGCTTCAATTTCAAGACAAAGTGCATGGTAGACAGGAAGATGCAACTCTTGAATTTTGTAAGTTTCATTTTCAGGGACAATAATCGAAATATCAGCTATATCTTTTACTTTGCCACCAGTTTTACCAGTCAAGGCAATTGTCTTAAGTCCTTTAGCTTTAGCAACTACCAATGCATAAATAACATCTTTAGAGTTTCCGCTGGTAGAAATACCAAAAAAAACATCTTCTTTTTTGCCATAGCCGTTTACCTGTTGTGCAAACATGACATTACCATCAACATCATTGAGACTTGCGGTCATAAGTGCACTCTGATTTGTTAAAGCGATGGCTGGGAGAGAACCTTGCAATTTATCAGCAAGATAGGCCCCGGTATCAGCGTCGATAGCTGTCAGCGCATCTAAAAATTGCTTATCAGGCGTACGTTTTAAGACAAAGCTTTTTAAAAGCTCACCACAGATATGGTCGCTATCAGAAGCACTGCCACCATTACCGGCAACAAGCAGCTTACCGCCCTGTTCGTAACTTACGATAATAGCTTCTGCTGCATCTCTAATTGATTTTTCGCATACCTGCAATACTGGGTAGCGATCTATGAGTGTTTTAATATGATCCATACGTATTTTCCTTACTTATTGTCCTTTATATGACACTGTTTTAAAATCTTCTGGCTGGTAAAAAATAATCTTGTTACCGTCATTTTCAAATTTAAACGGTACATACATCTGGTCTTTGAGGGCCTCTCGTACTTGCTGCTGTTTTTCAAGAGGTACGTAGAACAGCAAAAATCCACCGCCACCAGCACCAAGCAATTTTCCGCCAAGTGCACCAGCTTTCATAGCTCTGTCATACTGCTCATCGATGGAGCCGGTACTGATACCGCTAGAAATACCCCGTTTTAGTTTCCACGTATAATCCAGTAGTTTGCCAAATTCATCAAGACTGGTATTTTTGTTGGTCAGGATCTTTTCTGCATCGTCGACAAGATGGTACATCTCCAGCAACTGCTGGGTTTTATCTTTCATTGATTTTTCAGTACTCTTTTGAATATCTGAAGAAAAACGAGAAAATCCCGTAAAGAACAACATCAAATGGCTGTTCAGTTCTCGTTTACGTTCTGGAGAAATGATGATAGGACTTACCTTGTATCCATCTTGTGAAAAGTCGATGCGATTTAAACCTCCAAAACTGGCAGCAATCTGATCTTGTATACCACCGGCTTCATTACACAGCGTGCGCTCCAGATAAATCGCATCATCTGCAAGCTTTCGTTTATCAGCATATTGTCCTTTTAGTGCATAAAAGGCAGAGAGCATACCGACAGCAAATGAAGAACTGGTTCCCAGTCCAGAGCGTGCCGGTAAATCGCTTTCATAAGTCAAACGAATTTCGTGCATGTCGAGCCACTGCATAGCGTTACGGATGGCTGGGTGCTGAATTTCTTCATAACTGTTGACCTGCTCTGTTTTTGAATAGGTCAAATGTGTTTTATAATCAAAAAAGCGTGGTAAATGGCGTACTGTTACATAACAGTATTTATCAAAAGTGGTTGATAAAACAGCTCCACCATGCTCATTATAAAAGCCTGCAAAATCAGTTCCGCCACCAAAAAAGGACATGCGGAACGGTGTCTGTGTAATAATCATAAAGTCCTCTTGTTAGCAAACTCCGATTGAGTGCATATAGTCACGAAGTATGCCTGTAAAACGTTTCATTTCTTCAGGTTTAATATCTCCCATATTAGCGATACGGAAGGTATTAATATTGCCGAGCTTTCCAGGATAAATCGTAAATCCAAAACTACGGGAGTAGTCATGCAATGCTTCAAAACTGTATTTTGGTGTTTCAGGTATCAAAATAGCAGTAATAAAGTGAGACTGGTATTCTTCTTTTACCAGCATCTTTAAGCCGATTTCTTTAAGGGACGCAACGAGAATGTTCCAGCACTCGGTAAAGCGCTCAAAACGTTTTTCAATGGTCTCCTGCTTTGTTTCGATAATTGCCTGACGTAATGCATACAAAGTCTGTACTGGTGGGGTAAAGCGTGTTTGCTTTGTCTCCAAAAAGTATTGGTACTGATCATACAGGTTGAGATAGTAATTACGCATCGGCCAGTCTTTTTGCTTAAGAAGTTCGTCTTTTTTACAGACAACAAAACCGATACCTGCCATACCACCAATATGCTTGTTAGAGGTACAGGTCATAAAGTCAATGCCGAGTTTTTTCAAATCCATCGGCATGCCACCATAAGCACTAACAGCATCAACAATCGTAATAAGGCCATATTTTTTAGCTAGTGGACAAATTATCTCAAGAGGATTTAAAAGACCTGTTGTCGTTTCATGATAGACAATGGCAAATGTTGTATATTTGCCGGTCTTAAATTCTGCTTCCAGTTTTGCAATATCAATAGGCTCATAGGTTGAGCTCTTAAATACAGTCAGGTTTTCTTTATAGACACTTGCAATTTTTGCAAGGCGATTACCATAGGAGCCGTTATCTACAACCAGTAATTTGCCATCTGGAGGTACACAAGATGATACCATGGCTTCATCAGCACCAGTACCAGAGCAACCAAACATAACGGTGACGTATTCTTTTGGATCAGCAACAAAACTGGTTAAATCTGTTGCAACTTGTTCCATGAGATTGCCAAATTCAAGCTCGCGTGGACAAATATCTGCTACAACTTGTGCATACTTAACACTATCAGATGTTGTAGAAGGACCTGGATTAAGCAATACTTCACGCTTGACTTGACGCAATGACTCATTTTCGACAATGCGTGGATAAATCAAGGTATTGGCACGTTGCAGCATGGCTTCGTCATCGATCTCGGTCCATGCATAGTATTCGATTTTACGGACATAGATAGGACTTTCTTTTGAAGCAAGTGCTTCAAAGACATGTTCATAGTCAATTTTTGCCTGAGTACTGCGGTTAGCCTCATAGTAGGCAACCATTTTTGAAAGGAAGGCTTTAGAAACCTTACTGATACCTACCAGTTCTCCAGCTAGGGACGTAATCTCAGTCTTGTTCTTACTTACTTTTGTCAAGATACCGTCACTGTCTACCTGTAAGTATACTTCATCTTCGCTGTGTGTTGCACCACTTGCAAGAATGACGTTTTCACGAGCATCATTTTGTAATACAAACAAGCCAATTGAGTCGTACAGCAAGTCGCTTTCAAGCAAAAGACAATCCCCAGTAACATATGGGGCACAAACTTCGAGCGTACCCATGCTGCTGGTGTTTTCATAGTTCTTGTTTTTAACAGTAGTGATGCAAGGATATTTTTTTGCAAGGTCATCATACCATTCATTGCAATGTCCAGTACCGATGATGATGGACTCAATGCCCATAGCCATCAGTTTTTGTACGGATCGCTCTACCATAGGTATTCCATCGATAGGAATAAAACCTTTAGGCATGGCTTTTGTTCTACCACCAAATCGGCTTCCCAATCCGCCAGCCATAATAACTGCTTGCTTTATCATTTGCTTAAAAACTCCATTAATGCCTGTTTGTTTTGTTGTGGGGTACTCTTTGGACGCCCTAAATCCTTACGGGCACCTTTTTGTACTTTTACTTGAATCAGTGTCAGTTTATGACCGGCAACTGCGTCTTTCATTGCTTTTTCAAGCTCATCAGCTGTTCCAACAGCTATGACAGACTCATATCCACATGCTTTTGCAATTGCACAAACATCGATTTTGAGACCAACTGTTGGCTGACCGCCAACAGAGTCATGTGCACCATTATTTAAGACGATGTGTATCAGATTTGATGGCTTTCGGCTGCCGATTATGGCAAGTCCACCCATCTGCATGATGGTAGCACCATCTCCATCGATAACAAAAATAGGACGATTCTTTTTTTGCATGGCAATTGCCAATGCAATCTGACTTGCATGACCCATGCTACCTACGGTCAAAAAGTCTTTTTCGTGTCCCTGATGATGCTTTTCGCGTAATTCGTATAATTCGCGGCTGGCCATACCGGTTGTTGATACAAAAGCCGCTGTTTCTGGAGCATTGAGCATAATATGTTCAATTGCTTCTTCACGCTTCATGTTTGCACGTGTCGGTACATTGTTTTTTAATGTATAGTCACCAAAGGTATTTTTCTTTACGACAAAAGCAAATGGTGCATTGTGTTCACTGATAGTCTTGTAGCAGTATGCAATCTGTGCATCAAGCTTTTCAGTATCGTCAGCCATGATGACATAAGGAATTTGCATGGCATCAAGTAATGAACAGGTAGTTTTACCTTGTTTTACATGTTGTGGCTCATCATGAAAACCAGGTTCTCCTCGCCAACCGATAACCAATACCATGGGTATTGAGTAAACCTCTGGATCTACTAATGAGAGCAGGGGGTTTACGGCGTTACCGATACCACTGTTTTGCATGTATACAAGCGGAATTTTACCTGTGGCAAAATGATAACCACTTGCAAGAGCTGTAGCGCCACCCTCATTAGAAGCAATGATGTGATTGTCTTCCGGAGTGTTATCGGTGATATAGGCACAAAAATTCTTTAGCAGAGAGTCAGGCACTCCAGTAAAAAAATCTGTTCCGTGTGATACTAATGCGTTATAAAAATACTTTGGATCAATCATAGTTATTTTGTTCCTGGAATAAGTTCAAGAATTTGCTTGATAGGCATACACATATCATTTACTTCAAGTGAACGCTCTGCTTTCAAGATGGTCTCTGCACAACGCTGCATGGCAGGGTAGGCTGAGCGCAACATATGATTAGCATAAATGATGATGTTTGCACCCCATTCGGCAAGTTCCTTTTCTGTAAACTGGTTATAGGTGGTTGGTACTAGTACCAAAGGAATTGATTTGTATTCCTTGCGGAATCTCTGGCAAAACTCTTTGATGTCTGCGCCAGACTTGTCTTTTGAGTGAATCATGATACCATCGGCACCGGCTTTTACACTTGCAAAAGCCTTTGTTAAAGCCTCATCAACACTGCGACCTGCGATAATCTCTTCGATACGGGCAATAATCATAAAGTCTTTGGTGACTTGTGCTTTTTTACCTTCTGAGATTTTATGGCAAAATTCTTCTTCTGTTGCCAGTTCCTGTTTTGCTTCTGTTCCAAATAGAGAGTTTTTCTTAAGACCTTTTTTGTCTTCGATGATGACCGCACTGACGCCATTACGTTCCAGTGTACGTACGGTAAAGACAAAGTGCTCAGGAATATCACCAGTATCACCATCATAAATGATTGGCTTTGTAGTACATTCAAGAATATCAGTTAATGCCTGCATACGTGTAGTCAAATCGACAGCTTCGATATCAGGTTTACCTTTGTTTGTAGAGTCTGTCAATGAAGACGACCACATACCGTCAAAAGAGTGTAAGCCATCGTCTTTCATAACTTCTGTATTTTCGATAATAAGTCCGCTTAAGCCAGAATGAGCTTCCATAATGCGGACAATCGGTTTTGCTGCCAAGAGACGGCGTAATGTAGCACGACGTACGTCTGGAGTAGTGCCGATGGTCTTTGCATTATCGACAAGCGCAGTAGAATTGATGCCCTGTGTATAAGGAACTTCAATAACCTGACCGCCCCATTCTTTCATAGTCTCATAGACGTCTTCACGAATTTTGCTGAGATAATTGGTTTTCCAGTCATCACCATGAATGATAAAATCCGGCTTGAGTTTTTTCAGGTTTGGTACATAACTCCAGTCTTCCTGTGGAATGACTTTGCTTACACCTTTTATGTTTTCTACTACGGCTTTGCGCTGCTCGTATGTGAGGTAGGGGAGCCGTTTGTGCGAAACGATAGCACTGTCAGTAAGCAAACCGACAATCAAATCTCCGTGTTTTGCACCCTCTGTAATAATATTAATGATTCCTGGGTGAATGATATCACCAGTGATTCCTACATAAACAGTTTTATTGCTCATCGGTATCTCCCTTTTGTGTAGATTGTGTATATGGTATTGTCTTCATCATATAGTCTGCAATAAGCTCTCCAGCCTGTCCAATATGCATCCAGGCCTGCTCTTTTGCTTGTTTACGTGCAAGTGCAAGTTCTTTGCTGTCGCTTGCTGATTGTATAACATCTTTGATAGTAGCAAAGTTACTTTCGGTAAGTTCAATGCCCATCTTTTTTAATACTTCAAACTGCCACAGTGGCTTTTGTAAATCGTATGCATCATACGGTAATAGATCCATATCGGCATTAACATACATGACAGGTTTATCACACAGGAACGTGTAATCAAAAATGATGCCAGAAAAATCAGATATCATGATGTCAGCTTTTTTAAGGGAATAAATGTTTTCGCGATTATAATCCCATTCGATGTTAGCATTGCCTTCATAGCGTTTGGTAAGTCGATCAAGCATCTCAGCTTCACTTTTCTTTGACTGAGGGTGAGGACGGATAATAATGCGCCATCCTGTCTGTGACAATGGATCAAGCAGTTTTTCGCCATATTTCATTAAAAGACCGCTTGCACCCCAACTTGGCGACACTAATACCGTAAACGGATGATTTTCTTCTTCTGGAATTGATGAAATCTTTGCTGCATATTCATCAAGATAGGTACAACCTACGGTTACCAAATCTTTTTTTGCTATACCACGCTGTTCTTCCAAAAGTCGGATATCTTCACCCTGATAATCGCCAGTCAATAATACTGAGTCAAAAAAATCCAAACCAAACAAACGGTATGTTGTTGCATCATTAGGCATGTGTACTACATGACTATAATGAGCAACATGTTTACTGCGTTTTAACTGATATACCTGCAAGCCTGGTGTTGTCATCAAAACAAAACCTGCAGAAAGCATATTGAGACGGGCAAATGCCATATTACCTTCACCAATGTATTCTGGTTTTATATAAGTATAGGTAGTGTCAAATACAGGATCATCTGATGAACTTGTGTAGTAGGTAAGTGGCACTTTTCGCTCTTCAAAAGCAGTGACTACCGGTTTAAAAACATTCCAGTATTGCTTGCCTTCAGAATAAATGACATACGGTTTGTATGATGCATCTTGCTGTACGCCGCCTTTTTTACCTGAAAAGAACAGCTTTAGCTTAAGAATGGCAGCTTTGCCTAAAAAGAATAAAGTCGCAGTTGCTCCGATAAGAATCGAAAACAACATGCTTCCTGTACCTGGATCGATGTATAAAAATGTAGGATATATCATAGGTTACTCCGTCTCGTTATTTACTAAATGGACTTTGCTGATTCCAGTTTTCTGACTTAAAAATAGAATCTTTTACGTGCCACCACTCAGTATCTTTAATAGTATATGTGTACTTACCATTGTATGGTGGCTGATGGTTATCATTTACTGTTATATAGACACCATCCTTTTTTAATGATGTGGTATCAGTTGGTATTGGTTTATTGGTAAACGGATTTGTCGCGTTTGGCACAATATCGCGCACCAACAGTGATGGTGTATCAGCATTTGTCATAAATGACATATCTGTTTTGATTGTTCCATTGGTATTAAAATCCTTGTACATCATGATACTGTGATAGTGTGCACGTCCATGATACTTCCAGCTGGCAACGGTGTTGTCAAGTTCTGGATTAGCATCAAAGATATCTTCACTGCTGTTGACACCATGGTCACTAACCATGATGATACGTGTATTATCATAGACCCCGTTATCCTTTAGATACTGCAACCAAGAGGCGATACGCTTTAAGGTTGCCGCATGAGTAGGATAATGTACGTCATCTTTGAGACGAGAAATTCCACGGTTGGTAACATCTTTGACAGGAATAAATTCTGGAGCCTGTAAATACATGTCTTCGTGGGTAAGCTCGTTAGACATAACGATATATGATCCAGTGTCGTCATTACTAAAATCGGTAAGCTGTGGTAAAAAGTCTAAAACGGCATAACTGTCAATGATGACTGACAGGTTTGCAACACCTGCATCAGAGTTCCAATAGCTACCGCTATGATACAAAATCTGACGTAAAAAAATGGGTACTTCTCTGAAAAAACTAAAATACAAAAGATTTCGTTTTAATATAGCTTCGGTATTGTCAAAATTTTTGCTGTCTGGATGTGCTTTAAACCATGCTTCATTATATTTACCCATGGTTTGAAAAGCTTTAATGTTGTCATGCCCTTCAAAAATAGTTAAATCAGAAAAATTATTATAATTTGCCCAAGATGGATCAGCAACAGAAACTTTATAACCTGCCTGTTCCGTAAAGATACGAGGTAATAACAGCAAAGCTTCATTATGCTTGTCTTTGAGTGGCTCTTCAGATCGTTTATTCATTTCAGCAGGAGTATACTCGTAACCGCCAAAAAGACCTGGGCTACCCATTAGTGTATGACCATTAAATGAAAGTACATTCTGATATAAGGTAAAACCGCTGTATACCTCTTTTAGTTCCGGACAGTCTTCCAATACTTCTGGAATATAATAGCTTGTACCACGGTCAAGCATAAATAATACGACGTTTGGATGATTTTTTGACAGGTGAAAAATAGGCTCAACCTGTGTGATTGCCGAACTTTTATTCTTCAAATAGAAGTTATATGATTGTACGATAGTTATGATATTGACGATGCTGATGGCACTTAATGATAAGACACCGATAGTCAATAATGAAGTAAACACTTTACCTTTTTTTGCAAAAACAAAGAGTGCACATAAAACAATCAGTGCAATGATTGCAAGAAGATTGAGTAAAGACGGCAGTGAGACTGTTCTAAAACTTGCCGGATTTAAGAATACCAAAGACTGTGAAATGTCGCCATAAGGAAGCATAAAACCAAAGGCATTCATAACCGTCCCAATTGCAATGATACACATTGCCAAAGAAAGAAAAGTTTGAATCTTTGGACCAAATAAAAAGTAAATGCATAATGGCCAGGCTATACAAAAACCAATTGACTGCCAGACGGTAAATCCAAACAAAAAATAGGGACTTTGATGAGCGGCTATATCAGAAAATTCAACAACATCAGATGAGATCAAAGCTGATGGTATGGCTAGTCCTGTCAAAATACAGGTGATAAGACAAGATAAGAAAAATACCTGTAAGCGTAGCTTTTTATCTTCTAGTCCTATTTTAAGGTGATGATCGAGTAAATAGGTACATGCCTTAGCAAATAAAGGTATGCAATAGATAAGTAGGCAAAAAACAATACCAATGACTTTATTGATATGTTTTGTCTTTAAGAAAAATGCAAAGTAGACAATGACAAATGCACAGACAATGCAAGAGCAATAATAGAAAGCCTTGAGAGGATTTTTAAGCTTATAAAAGATATTTTTTATAAGGCTAAATACGTTGTTCATTGTCCAGTATAAAACCAGACCGCTTGGCGAGTTGTACAAAATAACTAAAAACAGCAATGCCATGCCATATATCTGTAGTTTGTCTTTAAGCTTAAAACTATGAGTGTAGATAGCACCGGCAATGATGTTGATCAGGGTCATGGTTATCGGCAGAATGTTTACCGTAAACGAACCTATTGAAAATAATGCATCTGGTTTACCCATGTCCTTGATAAATAGAAGCGAAACACCTGACAATAGATTCGGATTGGATAAGAATGAATATGCAGCTATAAAAAAAGGTACTTGTATTAACAGACCAAAAGATGAGCGCAATGCCATCAATGGATGGTAGTGATTTTCTTTATAGAATGTTGTCGTCATCATATACCGTTCGTCACCGGTAAATGCTTTTTTTATACGATCAATGCCAGGTTGCAGCTTTTTTTGTGTTTGACGCTCTAACTCCTGCCATTTTTCTGCGACGGCATAGAGGGGCAGACAAAGCAATGTGATTGCAATACTGACACCGATAACTGGCAGCGCTTTATTACCATCACAGAGTTTTACAAATATCTGATAGCTTAATTCGATGATAAGATAAAGCGGGTAAATAATTATAGTATATAGAATAGATTCCATTATTTCCTCTGAATAGTTCTTTCAAGTATAATAATTATGTATAAAGATGTCTACCTTGTGCTTTTATAGCTGTCTTTGAACGCCTGATTTGACGGGTAGTCATAAATTTTGTAATAGGAATCTTCATAAACCAGATGTCCATTTTGTAACAGTCCATGATTGGCTCCTGTCTGAGCTTGTTCATTGGTTACTAATAAAAAAACTTTCCCTTTTGCAAAATCATCCGTGTAATAGCGTTTTGGTGTAAGCCACGTGTCATAGGCAAATGAATCAGTAAAATGTAACTTTGAAGAATCTGTACAAAGCAGGTTACCGATGGCAATCTTTCCGTTTGACAGATACGTAAAGACATTGGTGTGCCAGAAAGTGGCATACCCAAAGGTGTAGTCATTGTCTTGCAAAAAGTGCAACGCACCATATTCATGGGTGTTGTTGTCTGTATGGAGCTTGTTTTGTAACAATGCAAAGGTCGAGATAATCAGTACGACGGCCCATGCTACAACCATGAAATAACGCTGCAGCTTTTTTATGCTGCCATCTTGTATAAGAATTGCAATACAAGGAATGATATAGACGACGAGTGGATAATAGTAACGTGCGATAAAATCAGTATTAAAATAGACAAAGGTATTAAAGGCATAGCTGCTGACCACAAAGGTCAAGATAGTTCTGTGTGATATCGGCATTGTACCTTTAAACGATGCAACTACATTGATGATAAAGAGTACGAGTGCTGCATACACAAGGATGTTGACTATGCCACCAGGTGTCATGACGGCGATACCGTCTTGAAAACCAAAGATATGGAGCAGAGCACTAATCAGTTCTGTTACGGTGTAGTGGCCAAAAGTAGTAAAGTTTATCGTATTCCACTGAGAAAAAGTATACAGATGCTGTAAAACAACATTGTTGCATACGTAGCCAAATCCACTTGCAAACAGACCAATACAACTGGTAAAGACAGTAGGAGTATTAATCCAGAAAGCCTTAAACTGGGTAATATCTTTTTTGTTGTGACATTCAATGACGATGGCAGTAATACATAACGGAAATACAAACAGCATGATGTATCGTATTGATGATAAACCGCTCAAAAAGCCCCAGATGTAAAAGAAATAGGTAAGTATTTTTGCATGTTTTGGCTGCTTGTAGTGCAATTTTACAAAAGTTGCTACATAGACAATGCTCATTACAGCATGAGGTACATAGTAGGTACCCCAGGTACCGACATACCAGGCTATTTCTGAAAAAGGACATATGATAAGCAAGCTGGCAAGCAGTTTTAGCCACGTGCCTTTGACATCGGTCTGCTGTAAAAGATACCAGCAAGCCCAAAAGAGCACTGCACAGGTACAAATAGTCGTAAACACTTTATTAACGGTCCAACTATCCGTAAAAAGGAATAGCGGGGCTGAAAACAGCTGTGTATTGAGTAGTCGGATTTCTGTCGAGTAACACCAGCCGCGTGGCCATAATGACTTTTCAAGCACACACTCTTTTGCCAATAAAAACTCTGCGGCAAGATCAGTGTTTACAAATGCATCAGAGCGTGTAGCTGTTACATAGATAATCATAAAAGCAATAACTGCAAATAAGACACTCACCATGAGTAGACGGATTTTTTCAGTATATTTGTGAAAGACAAGAGCATTAAAAAAAACGACAGTAAAGAGCGGAATCATAAAAAACGACTCTATTGTCGGCAGCCACTTTTCTAATGAAAACTCCCGGTGAAAAATCGATTTAGATAAAAAAGTATACATTACAGCAATGCTTTGCTGCGAAAAAAGCACTAAAAGACTGCCAGCTAACAGACACACGATAGAAAGAGGAACAAGAATTGATGTAGTCCTTTTTGAAAAGTAGTTCATGTCTACTCCTTACTAATCTCTCCTAAAACAGCAGATTCTCCAAAAAAATTGCTAACAGCGAGTTTTTAGAGATACCTTATACTATATACAAAATGATACCAAGCACGATAATGCTCATGCCAATGATTTTACGCTTTGAAAACTTTTCTTTAAGAAAAACTCTGCTTAAAAAAATGACATAGACATAACTGGATGCTTCGATAATGGGAACGTATGATACGGGAACCTTATGCAAGGCCCAAAGATCCATACAGACAGCTATAAAATAAATGCTATAGGCACTGATGACGTAAATATTCAGATACTCACGAATAAACGAGGAATAGGTGTGCAATGCAGATTTTTTGAGCAAAATCTGCGAAAATGCTGATATAAAAGAACAAAAAAAGAGCAGACCAATAAAAAATGTAGTGTTATTCATGATTTGCCTCATTTTCTGAACTCAGTACTATGATACCGATTAGGATAAGTAAAGCACCAAGATACATGTGCAGGCTTATGTGTTCTTTAAACAGTATGATGCCAAAGACAATACCCCAGACAATCGTTATCGTTTTATTTGCAGTAGCTGTAGTCAGTGGAATTACTTTGAGTACTTGCTGCCACAAGATTGCATAGACAAATAAAATAACAAAAACAGAGCCGTATGCAATGATAAAGGGGAGAGACATGGCATCAAACCGAGATGCAATTTTACCTATAACGGAGTAGCAGGTATACAGAAAAAATCCAAAGTGCATGAGCACCATATAGGCAAACTTATTCTTTTTTTGCATCGTGGTAGCCTATGGTATCCTTGATGATAAATTTAGGACTGTTATTTATAGTAAGATACATACGACCGATGTATTCTCCAATGATACCCAACGAGACAAAAATACCACCGCCAAGTATCAGTATCAAGATAACGAGTGTTGTCCATCCAACAACATCAGCTTTGCCACGTATAAACTCGATAAAATACCAGAGGGCAAGTATAAGACCGATGGCAGCTGAGGTAAAACCAAGATAGGCCGCAATCTGCAACGGAGCTGTCGAAAAACCAAAGAGCATGCGTAAAAATACTTTGATGGACTTTATCAGGTTATAATTGCTCTTACCCAGTTCGCGTTTGTGATGTTCTACCGTGATTTGGGTAATATCTTTTGTTACTTGAAAAATCAAGCCGTCGATATATGGAAAAAGATTATTGAATTTTAGTATCTCTTGTACTACGGGACGGGCAATGATTTTAAATGGAGATAAATAGATATTCTGCGGTTTTTGTATTGCAATTTCACTGATTTTACCATTAAACCAGCTGCCCATGTTTTTCCAGAGCTTCTGTTTTTTATGGGTAAAGTTTGCATAGCAGACGTCCCAGCCTTTTTGTACTTCAGCATAAAGAGCGGGAATATCATAAGGGGAGTGCTGCAAATCATCATCCATGATGACAACATAATTACCACTTGCAAAATGAAGACCTGTCAAAATGGCATTGTCCTGACCACCGTTTTTGCGTAGATTGATACCGATGATATGGGAATTTGTCTTGCTGACAGCTTGAATCTCCTGCCAGCTGGTATCTTTGCTACAGTCATTGACCATAATTTGCTCATAATCAATGCCTTGTAATGCATCTGCAAGCTGCCGAGATAACTCGGCAACACATTCATGACTGTTATAAACAGGAATAACGATACTTAATGCTTTCATGTGTATTTATTTGTTTTTGTAAAATTCCTTAACTTTGGCGATGACTATATCCTGATCCGCTTGTGTCAGACCATAATAGAGAGGGAGGCGAACCAGACGTTCTGAGTAGTTGGTAGTAATTACATCTTCACCTGCAAAACGACCAAATTTTATGCCGGCTGGTGCACTGTGCAATGGAATATAATGGAATACGGCTCCCACGTCATTGTCATGCAAATATTGCAACAGAGCAGTACGTTCTTCAAATGAGTTGGTAATAAAATAAAACAGGTGTGCATTGTGCTGACAATCTGCTGGCACTGTCGGTAAAGCAAGTGTATGGGCAGATGCAACATCCTGTAATTGATCAAAATAGTACTGCCATGCACGCATACGTGATGATTGAATGGTATCTGCCTGTTCCAACTGCCCCCAGAGATAGGCGGCACATAATTCACTTGGCAGATAGGATGAGCCATAATCACGCCAGGTGTATTTATCTATTTGACCGCGTAAAAACTTACTACGGTCAGTACCTTTTTCACGGATGATTTCGGCTTTTTCAAATTTTGATACGTCATTTATGACGATGGCACCGCCTTCGCCCATGCTAAAATTCTTAGTTTCATGGAATGACAGGCATCCAAAGTCGCCTATGGTACCGAGAGGTTTTCCTTTATAGGTGGAGCAGATTGCCTGTGCGGCATCTTCAACAACTTTAAGGTTATGTTTTTTTGCAATTGCCATGATGGTATCCATCTCACAAGCGACACCGGCATAATGCATAGGAACAATTACTTTTGTTTTAGAAGTTATGGCTTGCTCGATTTTTGTTTCGTCAATATTAAGTGTGTCTGGACGTACATCGACAAAAACCAGCGTGGCTCCGCGCTGTACAAATGCATCTGCAGTAGAACAGAAAGTAAATGATGGGAGAATAACCTCGTCACCTGGCTGCAAATCACAGAGCAGTGCTGCCATTTCCAATGCAGTAGTACAAGAGGTTGTGAGCAATACTTTATGACCACACAATTGTTTTGATAGATACTCAGAACACTTTTTTGTAAAAGGACCGTCTCCACATAATTTATGGTTTTGTACAGCTTGTAATAGATAAGTAGATTCAGTTCCTACGACAGGTGGAATATTAAAAGGTATCACTTAAGTTCTCCTTGCTTATTGCTTCATTCTATTTTAGTAGTATCGATAAAAATAATCAATGAAATACGTCTGGTCAAGATACGCTTTACTCTGTATAGCGAGACCAGTTTGTCCCGATACGTACGTCATCATGAACCGTGTACCAGTCCGTGTCCTTAATCGTAAACTGCGTGTGGTCACGGTTACGGGTACTTTCTCCCGGTGCATACGAAATCTTTATATATGCCGCCTTGTCAGCTACTTTGAGCGGATTGTTGGTAAACGGATTACGGGCATCAGGGATTATACCTTCAGTTGCCAAAGCGGGGACGTCGGCATTGGTCATAAACGTATCATCTTTTTTCAGCAGAATATCGCCATCGTTATAGGTATGGGAGTTAAAATCCTTGACTAAAAGACAGGCAAGTACTTCTTCTGCCCTAAATGGTACCTGATCACGTTGCTTGATAAAGTCTATGTCAAAACCTGTGCCATGGTCAGAAACAATGATGATACGCGTGTTGTCATAGACACCCTGCTCACGCAGATAATCAAAAAACTTACCATACAGTCTAAACGTTGCTGCCTGAGCATGATAATGGTCGCTGTGCGGATACTTGCTGTTGCCGTAGTCGGTGACCGTATTGACCGGTATATAGTCAGGAGCCTGTAAAAATACTGGCTCGTGTGTTGACTCATTATCGATAATCATAAAGGTATCAGTATCCGAAGTGGTGTCACATAGCTGAGGCAAAAGATCTAGCTCTGCATAATTTCTGATAAAAGTATCGGTGGCTTCGTTTGGATCTCCGGAATCCCACCAGTCTTTTGCATATACCAGTTTTCGCAATACAGGAGGAAAGAGCTTAAACACGCCAAACATGATAAAGTTATGGATAATCATCGTGCTGTGATAGGGCACTTTTGTAAAATTATTATGGGCACACCAATAGTCGATATAACTGTCTCTGGTAACAAGGCGATTAATCTGTGGGTAGCCGTCATACATTTCGGTTAATGGGGTCTTTAAAAAGTTTTCATACGGTATGTCAGCAACCGTGCTTGTATACCCATGTTCACTAAATAAAACCGGCATTGAAAGGATAGACTCATTATATTTTTCGCGCAGTGTTTTATCAGTACGTTTGTTTATTTCATAAGGAGTATAGTCATACCCACCAAATAAACCGGGTACTCCAATCATTGTGTACTGACCAAATGACGTGGCATTTTCGTAAAAGATAAAGCCATCAAACTGTTTTGCAAGCTGTTGATTTTCTTCACAGATGTCATCAACAATTGGCGAAAAATTGCGATCTTGCATAAAGACCAGTACGTTTTTGCCTGTCTTTGACAGGTGGAATATAGGCTCTACGTTGTCTTTAATGACTGGAGCTTCCATGTTGCGATACTCGTTGTTGATGATGGCGATGTTTTTTATTGAGATGCCAAGTAATGCGAAGATAAAGATAGCAAACACGGGAGTCAGCACTGTACTTTTTTTAGTCAACAAAATCAGCGTGACTGCAAACAGTGCGAGGGCGATGACTGCATTGAGGATGATGAGATGGTGTGGTCCCTCAAAAAATTGAGGCTCCATAAAATACAACTCAGGAGTCAGTGGACCGTAGTTGCCACCAAAGAAAAAGTTGTTTACCAGTCCGTAGAGGGCTGCAAAGACAACGATAAGTGTAAAACCCTGTTTTGTCTTTTTTGAAAAGAGAGCATACATACATCCTGTCCAAAATACAAACAAACCAATTGCCTGATATAATACGATGCGTAAAAAGACAAACGGAGAGTTATAGCCGTCGATATAACAAAAGTTTTTAGGCTCACTTTCGATGATGGTAGAAGGAATGGCAAGTCCTGCTGTCAGTGCCAGTGTCAGACTGCCCAATACAAAAAGCAGTGCCATCTGGGATGGTTTTGACGATACATCGGTTAACAAGTGCGTGGTAAGCCACTGATATCCCTTGATTAAGAGTGGGGTAGCAAGAATACAAACTGCAAATAAGAATATGATTGCTTTTAGTTCAATGCGAGAGTCACTGTGTTTGATAAAAAAATAGTACAGCATGTACAATGCACATAGTGAGGTAAGCACATACAGTACCTGTAGCGGATGTTTGAGTTTATAAAAGATATTTTTTACCAGAGACAGCACATTGTTCATGGTCCAGTACAATACCAACCCTGCCGGGGAGGTATATAATAATACCAAAAATACCAGTGCACATGCGTAAATCTGAATCTGCTCGCGCAATCCATGTCCTTTTGCATAAATGGCACCTGCAACGCAGTTGATGACTGTCATCGCGATTGGCAGCATGTTGACTGCAAACGAACCGATGGTGAATGTTGCATCAGGAGCACCTAAGTCGCGGATAAACCAGAATGAGGCTCCCTGTAATGTCGTTAAATGAGACAGATAACTATATGCCGCCATAAAAAACGGAATCTGTATGAGCAGTCCAAATGAGGAGCGTAATGCCATAATAGGATGGTACTTGTGTTCTTTATAGAAAGCCGTAAGCATCATGTACTGCTCGTCACCATGAAATGCTTTTTTTATTCGTGCGGTTCCCGGTGCCAGCAGCTTTTGCAACGTACGCTCTTTTTCTTGCCATTGCTCTGCAACGATATACAGAGGCAGGCAGAACAGCGTTACGACAAAACTTAATCCAATGATTGAGTATCCTGCATTATGAAAAATAAAATTAAATAATATATAACAGGTTTCGAGTATCTGTTTTATTGGATGTATGATAATGTAATATAAAAACATAATACCTACTTAGTTGCCATTTTCGTAATCCGTGACCTGAGGATTTTTGAAAGCTACATAATACTCATTGTCTTTGCCATAAATCGTATGATAGTAGCTGTCCATAATCAATGGCAATGATTGCAGATGTTCTTTTTCTTGTGTAGAAAGGTTTTCCCAGGTATCGGTAGAACTAAACTCTACATTCATGTTTAAATTTGCCAGAATGTAGCTGCTCCAAGGACTTGTTGCTCCTCCCATTTCAAGATGGTAGTTTACATATTCCATATGAGCCTTGCTTGTCTGACCGATAGCACCGCCGACAAACAATGTATTATTTTGACTCGGATCTACAATATGGCTTAAATCTTGTGCCAAAATCGTAAAGCGGAAGGTCTGATAATCCTTTTGCTTGGCATACAGGTTACCGGTAACGGTAGTGCAAATGCCCATGCCATAAAATAAACAAAGTACAATGCCATAGGTAACTTTTGTAAGAACAGCTGGACGGGCCTCCTGTACAAAAACAATGTCGGCAGTTGCAATGAGACTGACAAAAACAGCAAAGCCGATAAAGGCTCTGCCTACCATAGCGGCATCTTCAAGTATGAGATAGGCTCCGTATGATAATGCAAACATGCCGGACATGATGACAAGTGCAAATAGCCCTGATACCAACTTCTTATTTTTAGCATGACAGGCGATTGCACAAGGAAATATCAGCATGGCAAGAGCGGTAAAACCTTTTATCCAGATGTTGCCAAAGGTACGGAGTATTACATGAACATAGGTAATAAAATTACGTGCTATACCTGCAATAAGGTTGCCCTGTACAATGTCAGTACCGACATCCATGCCTTCACTTGACCAAGGAATCATGATGACAGCTCTAAAATAGACGAGTGCGGCTACGTAGCTTGCTACGGACAATCCTGCAAAAATACCGATCTTTTTCCAAGAAGCTCCGTCGAGCCAGAGCGCAAATGCGCAATAGATTGCAAGCAGTATATATACGCTGTTTGAGGCCTGATAAGACGAACAGACAAGAATAAGCCCCGTAAAACTGGTAATGCAATAGGCTAGATAGTGTGAGGTACAAAGAAATGGAATGACTGCAAAGAGTACAGAGAGAGCCATGTATGGACAGTCGTATTTATATGACATGTTTTCCAAAAAAAATGGAGTCATACCAAACAGTGACGCTGCAGCCAATGACAGTCGTGTTACTTTGCCTTTACCGATGATGCCTGCAATAAGATAGGCAGTGACACAGATAACAGCGATACTGAATAATTGCGTAATGGGCGAAATATCATTGATATAGAAATTAGTATGCAAAAATACCGCTAGTGTTTCTGACACAAAGCGACTGCCGCCAGCCCACATTTTATGCCCCTTAAAAGAGCGGGTAATATCATCTTGATAATCGTAATTTGCACGTAGGAGTGCAAAAAAGAATATACACAAGAGGGTAAAGAGGACCGTAAGATATTTTACGGTATGTTCCTGACAAAAAAGATGTATGTATTTTTCTTTAATGGCAGACCATGCAGGTTTACCTTTTTTTGTATACCACAAAAAATACCAGATTGCACATAATGTCGCAAAAAAAGCCATCGAATGGATGATGACCATATCCCATTTATGGATATTGCGTAATGATCTTCCAATAAGCATTTCCATGAGAGCAACAAGCAGTGCTCGTGTAAAGGGAAGAATGCAGATAAGACAAAAAGCAAAAGCTAAAAGCAACAGCGTTTGAAAAGTACATAGTTTTCTAAGCTTCGTATACATAGCCTATACTGTAGCACGATTTTTATATAAATGCTATCATCTGCAACTTTTGTATTCCTCTTTACTTTTGGCATGATTTAAGCCATGCTAGGGGCATGAGTATTAAAAAAATAACGTTTCTTACTGGTCATAACTGGCAGTCACATAGATTGGGTGGCTTTCATAAATTTGCAGAGGCCGCCTGTAACGTAGGTATCGAAGTAGTCTTTTTTAGCTTTCCTCGTCCGTATTACAGTTACTTTATGCATCAAGAGCTCTATAATAAACACAGTGTCAAAGCATTGCAAAAAGGAATTACCTATGATGTCGGTAAAAGTAAACTGCATAATGTGACGCTTGCTACCATGAAGTTGCCCAACAGTGTAAACAAAATACTTAGTGACTCCATGATGAACACCTTGGAGCGTTTTTCTTTTACCTCATTTTCATCATTTGCAAAAAAGTGGCTCGATGGTACCGATGTCTTTGTCTTTGAAAGTTGCGACGGCATGATTTTTATTGATCAGCTTAAAAAGCGATATCCGCAGGCAAAAATGGTATATCGTCCTAGCGATCCCCTTATGTACGATGGGGCACTGAGCCGCTATGTCACTAACGAAGAACATATGATGCATGTTGCTGACTTAAACATCATCGTCAATCAGGAGGGACTCGACCTTTACCGCCGTAAGATTCCTGATTTTGAGCAGCATATACGTTACACGCTGCTGTCAAATGGTGTTGATATTGAAAGCTATGAAAAAAACTATCCGATACCAAATCTTTTACAAAAGCCCAATACTATACTCTATGTCGGTGCATGGGAAGTTGAGTGGGACTTACTGTTTAAAGCTGCAAAAGCAGATCTAGAATACCACTATATTGTTGTTTGTCCTAATTATCCAAGCGAGCAAATCCAGCAAAAAATAAAAGAATATACAAACCTCAGTTATGTTCCTGGTATTGCACCATCTGAAGTACCTGCTTGGATCACTAATTGCTCGGTTGTTATGGTGCCGTATGTCACAGACTTTTACAAAAATCGTCCTTTGGGAATTACTGCAAAGTATTATCAGGCAATGGCTGCACATAAACCGATTGTTGCCTATTGTGATACTCCCAAGCTTGTCGATGTTGGTGTCTGTGTTAGTTATACCTATGAGGATTTTATTGCCGGTGTCCGTGCTGCCATAAAGCAAAAGACATGTACCTACCATTTTGATTTGGCAGACAGACGCTGGGATCATATTACGGAGCAGTTTTTAGCCTTATGTGCAAAAGCCTAAGGCTGGCGTCCTTGTGGGAGACTTACAGTTGTCTTATACCTTTTATTTTTCTTCCCTAACGATATAAATCTGGCGGTTCTTTGTTTCCATGTACATTTTGGAGATGTATAGTCCTAAAATGCCCAAGTTAAACAAAATGATGCCGCCTAAAAAGGTAATGATACTTACCATGGATGCCCAACCTGCAACAGGATCACCTCGTAATAGTTTACGAATAACAATAAAGAGCAAGCCCAACAGAGAAGCTATGCAGAAAAATAAGCCAATCAGAGATGAAAAGAGCAGCGGGACCGTGGTATAAGCAAGAATTCCTTCCAAGGAATATTTAAAGAGCTTAAAAAAAGACCACTTAGTTGTACCAGCACTTCGCTCGATGTTTTCATATGCAATCCAATAGGTGTTAAAGCCTACCCAGCTGAAAATTCCTTTTGAAAAACGGTTATATTCTGGATCATTGATAATGGCATTTACCATGGTACGACTCATAAGACGGTAATCTCTGGCTCCGTTTTCAATCTTTACCGTAGACATCTTGTTTATCAGGCGATAAAACAAATTTGCAAAAAAGGAACGTATTGGTGGCTCACCTTTACGTGTGCTTCGTCTGGTAGCTACACAGTCATATTCGATACCGTCAGTTTCTGTCTTACCAGTAACTATCGAAAGCATTTGTGGCAGGAGAGAGGGTGGATCTTGTAAATCGACATCCATGGTCGCTACATAGTCTCCATGACTTGCTTTTAAGCCTGCATACAAGGCACTTTCTTTACCAAAGTTACGAGAAAACGAAACATAATGGACTCTGGCATCTTTTTTAGATAAATCGCGTAAAATCGCCAAGGTACGGTCAGTGCTACCGTCATCGACAAATACAAATTCCAGCTCTGCATCAATCTGAGGAGCTATTGTGAGTACGGTATCATAAAAAATGGGTATAGTTTCTTCTTCGTTATAACAAGGTACGACAAGTGACAGTGTATACATATTGTGGTCAGTATATCGACAAGATACACATCTGTCTATAAAACTCAATTGCTTTAATTGGCAAGTTTTATTGTCTTGTAACAAGACTTTTAGATATGGTAATATAAGATACTTGTTTTTAATCTATTTTGAAGGGCTTACATAATGAAACTTCTTGTTATTATTCCTACCTATAATGAAATTGATAATATTACCGCGATTATTCCGCAGGTTTTTCAAAATATTCCCCAAGATGCTGGTATTCTTGTCGTTGATGATGGTAGTCCTGATGGTACCGCTGATGCAGTAAAAAATTTAAGGGGGGAGGTATGGGAAAACCGCTTGCATTTGCTGGAACGTACCGAAAAAAAAGGACTTGCTGATGCCTATATAACAGGCTTTAAGTGGGGAATAGAACATGGGTACGATGTACTGTGTGAAATGGATGCTGATTTTTCACATAAGCCAGAATACCTGCCAAAACTGTATGAAGCAATACAGACTCATGATGTAGCAATAGGTTCCCGTAATATAAAAGGTGGTAGTGTTGAGGGGTGGTCTGTGCTGCGTAATTGCATATCCAAGGGTGGATCATTATACAGCCGTTTGGTACTTGGCGTGAACGTTAAAGATTTAACTGGCGGCTTTAATATGTGGCGTAAGGATACGTTAGATAAGATTGGACTTGATACGATTATATCAAAAGGA
>JAILIC010000093.1 GCA_024695475.1 Treponema sp. | reverse complement strand
TCTATAAATTCTTCTAATGGTGTCTCACAAAAAGCAAATGAGAAGAACATATGTAATAGGGTAATAAATATGAATTTTTTCATGTTACTTATTTTTGGCGATTCTATGGTAAGTTAGATTCCAGAGTCCATCTTCAAAAGTATCTAGATACCAGTCATTGTATTCATCTTCTGGATCATAAAAGTCTATCCAAGCTTTGATAAAGTGACCTTCATATTCGAGATAAACAACTTTTTGTACAAGAATGTCATCTTTTAAGACGTAGTATGAACTTGCATTCATAACATCGTCCAAATAGGATAAATCTTCATTTAATTCAGTGTCTTCGCTCAGTTCAAAAGAAGCTTGCTTTTGGAGTGCAGCATTTTGTTCAGTACAAAAATCAGCAAGAGACTGTCCATCTTGTTTTATGAATCCTTTGATAAATATTTTTGAAGGAGGGGTAGTATAATTTTCTCCGTCATAGTAAAAGAACCCAGCGTCTATATCAAGATTTTGTTTTTCTTCACGAAATAGTGTATTCCATTCCTCATCTAACGGCAAATCAAGGATACACTCGTAACAATAAACGTGCTGTAGCTTTTTGCCCTCTTCTTCCCAGTACTGTTCCTCGTCCAGTATCTGTTGGACACGGTCATTCATTTTATTTTTTGAGATAGCATTTCCACCAAAGTTCAGGCCAAGTGCGTATCTTTCACGTAGTGATAATGCTTTGTATGAAAAAAAGCCTAGTGTGAGAGATACTACAAGTAACGGAATAAGAACGATAATCGGTTCGAGACTGTCATTTATATTTTCTTGTCCTGGATCCCGTCTGCTTACAATTATAATGGTAACTATGGCTTTTATCGCAATACAGGCACATATAAAGAGTGCTGATGCTTTTGCCAGTGGTACTGCGTATTGCAAATCGTCTTTTAATAATTCATATATGGAGAGAATCGCACCGATTATAGCAAATCCAATCCATATAATCTTTGTGTATAGTGGAGAATTGCTGTAAAGATTGCCCCATAGTTGTCTTATGTCGCAGTGTACATCGATACCTTTTGTAGTTCCTGGGCTGATAATCATGGCAGCACCAAGAAAAAAGAAGATGGAACCCATCATAAAGCTTTTAGGACGATAAGTGTCGCTATAGTAATTAAACACATCGGATAGGACTAACAGAATTGCTGCTAGTGCCATAAAGGAAAATCCAAATATGTAGCCTACAAGATAATATCGGGGATTTTTTTCATTAAGAGATTTTTCTATCATATCTATTCTACCTTGATTTGTTTTAGTACAATCATCATACCTGAAAAGATAATTGTATTTCAACAGATACAAAAAATGTGTGCACCTATACTTAAGAGGCAGTTATTTTTTGAGTAATAGTATTAAAGGAGAATATCTTTTAATGGGCGTTTCGGTACGCAGTGTACATCATGCTCGTCTCTGTAATATGCCGTTGAACCATCACTGTTTAAACCAACGATGGTGACATTCTCATGTGGTTTACCAAGGGCAATAACAAGATTAATGTCATATCTTGAAGTGTCTATGCCAAAATCATGTGCAATATTTTGCCTCTCAATTGCACCAAGCATACAGCCACCAAAACCTCGTGTTTGGGCTGCAAGCAAGATTGTTTGTGCGGCAATGCCGAGGTCAATATCGGCATTTTTGCGCACAGTGGTATCAGTACAGATGATGATATATCCTGTAGGTCTTTCCTGAGGGGTAGGCCCCTTCCAGTCTTTTAATAACGCTGCCCAGTGTAATGATGTAAAGAGCTTTGAACATTCTGCCTCAGTGTGTACGATTTTATAGCGGAGAGATTGACTGTTATTTGCAGATGAACAATGTCGTGCTATCTCAACCAACTCTGTAAGTGTTTTTTCACTGATTGGTTGAGAGACCTCAAAACGACGGTATGAGCGGTTTTGTTTGACTAGATCAAAGAAATCTACAGGACTAATGCTCATTACTGTGCCTCTTTTTCAAGACGCTTGATAAGGAATGGAAATACGGTTTCAAAATCAACACCGTACCAGTTGTAATCTTTATGAGCAACTGTGGCTTTGATTGACTCTACAACATAGTCAGCTGCAAGTTTAAGTGCATTGTCCAATGACATGTTACGCATTAAAGCACCAACACAAACACTGGCAAAGATATCCCCAGTACCATGGAAGCTTGTTTCTAATTTTTCGTGGAAATAGCTGGAGAATTTTTGTGTCTGAGCATCATATGATACGATACCTATTTTACCGACAACATTCTTGAAAGTCTTTTGTTCTTTGTCAAATACGATTCCTTTGACAACAACCTTTTTTGCACCAAGAGCAGCAAGTTTAATAAGAATATCTTTTACATAATCTTCATCATAGCCTGATGCTTTGTATGGGATACCGAGCATATAGCTGGCTTCTGTCAAATTAGGAACAATAACATCTGCCTGACCAGCAAGTTTTGCCATTGCAAAAGCAAATTCCTGTGTAAAACCTGGATAGAGTTTGCCATTGTCAGCCATACAAGGATCAACAAAAACAAGTGTATGTGAAGTGCGGAAGTCCTTGAACATCTTTGACATTAAATCAAGCTGTTCAAAAGAACCAAGATAGCCAGTATAAATGGCATCAAACGCAATCTTTTGTTCTTTCCAATGATTGCAAATAGGGGTGATGTCTTCTGTTAAATCTCTGAATGTAAAGCCTTTAAATGCTGTATGAGTTGATAGCACTGCTGTTGGAAGAACTGCAGCTTCTACACCCATTGCAGAAATGATTGGTAGTGCTACGGTCAATGAACACTTACCGACACAAGAAATATCTTGTATTGTAATAATTCGTTTCATAAATAAACTCTCCTTATGAAATGGCATCGCACCATGTTTTACAGTGGGGCGATAGCAACATGATTTTATATCCTAGCGATTTTATAGTGAATTGTAAATATCTTGATTGTTGACCTTGTTTGTATCCTTGAATACACTGCTATTATGCATTTTGATATAACGCTCCTTTGTAAAGTAGTTGATAATTACGGTGATATTGGTTTTGTGTATCGTCTGACACGAGCTTTGTCACAGCTGCATAAAGATTTTTCGTTGCGCCTTATCGTTGATGATCTTGCTGCTTTTGCAAGCTTGGCTCCTGAAATTCATGTGCATGATGCATGTCAGATATATAGACTTGATGATGACCGTGTTGTAACAGTATACGATTGGAATGATCGGTGTGTATGTAGTAATGCTTTTAGGCAGGATCCGCCACAAGTCATTTTAGAGTGCTTTCAATGTGGTAGACCTGATTGGTTGGAGACCTTATTGTTTGATGAGGGGTTTGACAGTACTGTCCATATCATAAATATTGATTATTTGACGGCAGAGCCATATGCAGATGAGTTTCATAAGTTGGCATCATTGACCCGATCCGCAAAAGTGAAGAAAACCAATTTTATGCCCGGCTTTACAGATAAAACAGGAGGGCTGACTCTGGATGAACCGTTTGTGCATCATCTGCACGATACCCAGGCTGCACTTGCAAAAGTTGCACAGGTAGTGCCAGAGGTTTTGCAGGCAAAGCAAAAAGGCGAGCGTATCGTAGTGGTTTTTAGTTATGAGCGCGACTTTGTGCCTGTGGTACAAACCTTGTCTCAGGTACATGAAAAACAGCCATTGCATGTTTTTGTTGCCGCAGGTAGAGGAAGGAAGAGTTTTGAAAGTGCCTATAGTACCTGTAAGGCATCTTTTCCTTTGACCACTTTGCCTTTTATGCAACAAGAAGATTGGGACGCATTGCTGTGCATCTCTGATTTTTCGTTTGTACGGGGCGAAGACTCGTTGTCACGGGCATGTCTTGTTCCGGTTCCCTATATCTGGCATGCCTATCCACAGGACGATGAGTATCAGCAGGTAAAAGTACAGGCCTTGCTGCATCGGATGCAGCCGTTTTTTGATGCTGTAGTATATGAAATACTTGAGGAATATTGGCTGTTGTATAATCACATGCGTGATACCAGTAAACGCCAACAAGTGTTGCTGCAGTCACTGTTTGATAACTATGATAGCTTGCGACAAGGCTTTGCAGCTTTTTCATCTTTTGTATTGTCTCACGGCAATTTGGCAGAACATTTGTACGAGTATATAATAGAAGATATCCTGTAAATAACCGCTATTGTATGGTTGAAATTTTTGTTAATTAGGGGTATGCTAGAGTATACTCTTTGTATTCTGAGCACTTTTTTTAATGCAAAATTTTTAGAGGTTTAAGATATGATAACAACTGGAGAAATCAGAGTTGGCTCTGCATTCATGTTTGAGAATGCTCCGCTGATGGTACAGCGTATGCTCGGTCAGAAATCAGGTCGTGCAGGTATGGTTACACGCCTTCGTGTAAGAAATATTGTTACCGGCCAGACACAGGATCTTGGTTTGGATGCTGGTGAAAAATTTGAAGAAGTTGAACTTGACGAACATACGATGAAGCTGTCTTACATTGACGGTGAAACCTATGTATTCATGGATCAGGAATCATACGAGCAGTTTGAAATGACAAAGGAAGCTTTGGGCGACAATGCTGGTTACCTTTCTCCTGATGATGATGTTGATTTGGTTATTACATTCTACAATGGTGCACCAGTTGGTGTTAAACTTCCTGTAAACGTAAAACGCAAGATTGTTTACTGTGAACCGGGTGTAAAAGGTAACACAAGTGGTAAGGCAACAAAGCCTGCAAAACTTGATACTGGTATTGAAGTTCAGGTTCCTCTGTTCATCGATGAAGGTGAGGATATCATGATCGATACCCGTACAGGTGACTTTGTTGAACGTGCAAAAGACTAATTTTAATTAGTGTTTATGAGAGCCTGCATTTTGATATGCAGGCTTTTGTTTTTTAAACTGATATGCTATAGTGCAGGCAAGGAGAGTTATACATATGTTAGTAGTCTATGGTTCATCTTTATGCCCAGATTGTATTGAGTGTAAGCAGGTATATGATGCAAATAATGTAGCTTATGAGTTTCATGATATTACTAGTGCCATGAAAGAGCTAAAAGCATTTCTGGCAATTCGTGATACACAAGCATCTTTTGAAGGCGTTCGCTCCCGACATTCAGTCGGTATTCCTTGTGTACTGGATACAGACGGAACGTATACTCTTGATTGGGAAAAGTTTTTGCCGAGCGATGCAAAACGTGAAAAGAATACTACGGCTCAGTCTTGCAGTCTCAATGGAGATAAAAACTGCTAGTACTAGTACTAGTATTAGTACACTCCCATTCGGGATATGAGCTGTATCGTTGTTTTCTGTCCAATGCCATAGGCTGTGCTGTCTGCTTGACCAGCATTACGTAATTCTGGGTTTTGTAGACAGATCAAGTCATGGCGTTGCAGTGTAAAAAAATGTTGCTTAAGCGCTATAGGATCTGCTTTTTTTGCTGAGAGCGGTATTCTTTTAGTGCCAGTACACAATAAAAATCGTATTCTTCCTGACTTATTTAACATTCCTTCGGATACGACACGTCCAGTTATGCTCTCATCGTTCTGATTTTGTGTGGGGCATGATGGTTCCTTTGAAAAAATACAATAGGTCATTTTAACGGATGTTCTATCAAGACCAGCTCCTATGGCTAAGTCTGCTATAGGGTAAGGAGCCTTCCAAGGAATATCGGCGTGACAGGTGTGTGAAGCTCCTGCACTGAGAGCAGGGCAAGGACTGTTGTCCAGACAAGGAGCACAAACCTGGAATCCATCATTGCACAGTGCATTACGCAATGATAAGAGAAAACGACTGGTTGCAAGCAATGCGGGTTCATTTATAATGCAGATACCGGAGGAGTTCATATAAGAAAAAATCTGTCTACAATAGTTTGTACTGTTTTGTAGTCGAGTAGCATCATCTTCATTTTTCCACAGTTCATTGATAACATGGCTCATGCAAATGATGTCGTATCCCTTTTCTGGAACACTCTCTTGGAGAGGATCGGCATCCTTTGCTGCATTACTTTTTGCCAGTGTTGTTGCAATTGTTTTTATGGCATTGTCATTTTTTATACTATGACGCAACAAGCGTTTTGCCAGTGCAAGTGCTTTGGGGCTGGAATCAAGCAAGGTCACGGTAATTGACGGGCACAAAGGCTGTAACATATCACAGATGGCACATGTTGCAGGTCCTGGACCACTGCCAATATCAAGAATGTGCAAAGGACGCTGTTCTTCAACAGCTTTTTTTGCAATGGCTGTATAGAGCGCTTTATTGTCTGCAAGAATGTATGAAAGCTGCATATAGGTGACAGGCCAATAGTATAATAGATATGCTCCTAGGAGTGCAGGTTTTTGCATGTAGCCGGCACCTGCCAGTTGACGATCTCCTGTAAGTCCCCGCTGAAGTGAAAGCAAGGCTTGTGAAATGGTTTTTAATTCTACCTTATTTAGTATCTCTGAGGAACTTTTTTGCTTTTCTTCATTATGCCATTCCTTGATTAACGAAGGAATATGGCTTTTAAGTTTTGTTTGTAGTTCTTTCATGCACGTACTTCCTGCCATATGTTATCGATACAGAGCTGATGAGGTTTAAAGTTGCCTTTGTATTTCATGGCATCACACTGTGCAATATAATAGCCAAGGTAGTACCAGCGTCGATTGTTTTGCTGGCAAAACTCTATTTCTTTTAGGATGCTATAGGTACCGATACTTCGCTTTTGGATCGGCTTAGAAATATCCCAGTAAAAGTAATTAGATGATAGTGCATTGGCTGCAAGATCTATGACTCCACAACCTATAAGAGACCCATTAAGTCGGTACTCCATGTTTATTGTGCCATTGTATATAGGGTTTTGAGAGGTCTCATCAAGACCATTGAGCATTTTTAACTCTACTTCTGCCTGTATGTTTGTACAAGTAGTATCTGGATTATGCCATTTGTAATACTGCCGATAGAGTAGTTGTTTTTCTGCTGTGATAAATGCTCTTGCCGTATCAGTAATAGTAAGTGTGATATCGCTATTTTTTTTAAGTAGGTGCCGTTGACTTTTGTCGGGGGTAAAGCGGGTAACATCGATCCTAATAGGAATACATTGTTTGCACTGGGGACAGTCATTACGATAGATGATATCATTGCTCCGCCTAAAACCTTGTTCTAGCATCTGACTGTAAAAGAACTGCTGAAAGGTTTGGTTGTCGGGGAGCTTATTGTCGTACCCGGGTTTTGAAGCAGACGACAACAATGCTGCAACTTCTGTCTCCGTGGGAAAAGAGTACACGGTCATTTGAGACTTTCTGTCTGAAAAATATCCACACGGAGAAGAATACATTATGCGTTTTTGTTGATAATTTTTGAGGTGTAGGTACCGTCTGCAATGTTGATAAAGCGCACAAAAAGAGACACTTTGTTTTCAGCATTGAGTGCATTCCATACCATGTCTGTAAAGCTGTCGATGTCGCCAGTGATGTCTACTAAAGTTGGCTCACCTTCAAAACTAGGAAGTGGATTGCCATTACCCATATAGGTATGAATAAAGCGACCGGTTCCATTTTGAGGATTGGTATATGCAAAGGTAAAGCGGTTACAGCTGTCAGGATTACCATTGTCACTTTTTAAGATGGACATGGCAAAGTTGTATGATCCATGATCTATGTGCATGATGCCAGAAATTCGAGGTGTGTAATTTGGTGCATCAGGTTCAAACTCACGACAACGCAATGATTGCTCAAAGGTGAGCTGGTGATCCATACCTTCATAGATGGTGTCAGTTTGATCTCCATTGGTAATAATAGTCTTTGTTCCTAAAACGCGTACTGGCGAATAGATGATGAGGCTTGGATCTTTCATTTTTGAAGGGTCAAAAGCCTGGGTGCGGATACCTTCACCATCTTTGACAAAGATACGATTGCGGCTGTTTTCGCTACGTCCCATAATAAAATAGGCTGCTACAGCAGTTTTGCCATCTTGTGATTTACCCAAAACGATTCCGCGTCCTGGATACTCATTGTTTTTTAGTTCTGATTGTAAGGATACCATTTTCATGCGATTACTATATACTGTCTGGGCGATTTTGTCACGACAAAATCTGTCACGGTAGGGGGGGGGGAGAGACTAAACTGAGGTAATACTTTTTCATTATGTATTATTATGATATAATCAGTTTTATGAAAGAAACGCTCCCAATGGCAGAAGTATTTGGATTTCCGCCTGAAAATACAGATGAACGTGCTTTATATTACAGAGAAAATCGACTTTGTCCATTTTATAATCGTTTTCCAAACTGTACTAAAGATAAAGCAGATGATCCATTAGGAGTTTGCAGTATAAATCATCAAGGAAATAAAGTAATAACATGCCCTTCAAGATTTCGTGAAGATTGGATGATTTTACGAAACGCGGCTGCTTTTGTTTGGTCTAAAGGTACAAAGTGGACATCCTTGCCTGAAGTTCGTCTTACAGATGCAAATGGCCAATCTGCTGGTAATATAGATTATGTACTTGTTAGTTATGACAATGAAGGAAATATCACAGATTTTGCTTCTATAGAAGTTCAAGGTGTATATATAACTGGAAATTTACGAAATCCGTTTCAAAAATATATGGAACAGCCATCGGCATCCTTTTCTTGGAGTGGGCGTAACTATCCTCATCCTGATTATCTTTCTTCTTCACGAAAGCGATTGATTCCACAAATGCTTTATAAAGGAGGAATATTCAAATCATGGGGAAAGAAACAGTGTGTTGTCATTCAAAAGTCTTTTTTTGAAACGCTACCACCTCTACCACAAGTTAGCAAGCAACAGGCTGATATTGCTTGGTTTTTGTATGATTTGGAATATAATACGGCGGATAAGCAAAATCATCTTGTATTAAAAGATACCGTCTACACGGAATTCAAAGCCGCTTTGGACACTGTTATTTATACCAAACCTGGAAATATGACAGATTTTGTAAATCAATTGCAAGAAAAACTGGAGGAACGGAAAACTTGTGTGCCAGACACTCATTCCGTTTTTGAACTGCTATGAAGTCGCAAATGCATCAGTTCTCACTGTTTCCTGAATTACATATATCAGATCCAAAAGAAAAAGTGGTTAATGTTGCGTCTGTACCACAACGCAGTCCTTTTCGGTATCCAGGGGGAAAGACTTGGCTTGTACCTACTGCACGAAAATGGTTTTCTTCTGTTCCTCATGATGCTGAGTTAATTGAACCTTTTGCCGGTGGTGGTATTATAAGTTTGACTGCCGCTGCAGAACATTATTTTAGACATATAACGATGGCTGAACTCGATGAAGATGTTGCAGCTGTTTGGCAAACGATTTTCTCAGAAAATGATTGTAATTGGTTAACAGATAAGATACTGGGTTTTATTGTTTCATCAGAGAATATCAATGATGCTGTTTTTCATGCAAATGACGGTATCAAAGAACGTGCTTTTTCTACAATAGTTCGTAATCGTACCAATCATGGAGGTATACTTGCAAAAGGTTCTGGAAGAATAAAAACAGGAGAAGGTGGAAAAGGTCTTTCTTCCCGTTGGTATCCAGAAACACTTGTTAGACGTATTTTAGAAGCAAATAAATTGCGTGATACCATACATTTTATTAAAGAAGATGCCTTTATACTTATGAAACAGTACCAGAACGATGTTAATGCTTGTTTTTTTATTGATCCTCCCTATACAGTTGCAGGTAGACGACTTTACAATCTTTTTGATGTTGATCATAAAAAGATTTTTGAAATTGTCTCAGAAATGAAAGGGCACTTTTTGTTAACATACGATGATACTCATGAAATTCGAGCTCTTGCAGATTCTTTTCATTTATCTTATATAACTATTCCAATGCAGACAACACATTTAGTAAAAAAAGAAGAACTTTTGATTTCAGATGATTTTAGTTGGATAGAAAAAGAACAGATAAACGTCCAATATGCATAAATCCCTCTTATTAGTTGTTGCCGGATTACATCTTTGATAATTGCTATCTCAATAATCTGGTATATAATAGAACAATATGGATAAAACGATTGAACAAACTGTTGTAGATACTTTGCTGTCGATGCAGGATAAAAAGTATGCTGAGTTTATGTGCAAGTTGATTCCGACGGTACCTGCAGAACGTATTATTGGAGTGCGGACTCCTGCATTACGTACCTATGCAAAAGAGTTTGCAAAGCAGGCAACACCCTCACAGATGCAATCTTTTTTGTCAGCATTACCGCACTCATATTTTGAAGAAAATCAGCTCCATGGATTTATCATGTCAGGAATCAAAGATTTTGATGAATGTATAAGATATCTAACGGCATTTTTGCCTTATATCGACAACTGGGCAACGTGTGATCAGACTTCCCCACGTGTTTTAAAAAAATACAAACAGGAGTTGCTTCCTTTAATTGATGAGTGGTTAACTTCTGGTCATGTATATACGATTCGTTTTGCAATCGGTATGCTGATGCAGCACTTTTTGGATGAAGATTTTAATCCCGAATATATGCACAAAGTATGTGCAGTTACCAATGATGACTATTATGTCAAAATGGAAGTTGCCTGGTATTTTGCAACTGCACTGGCAAAACAGTGGGAAGCTGCCTTGCCGATACTCCAAAAATCAGTACTGCCAGAGTGGACTCATAACAAGACCATTCAAAAAGCTGTCGAAAGCTATCGCATTACTGCTGAACAAAAACAATACCTACGGACGTTACGTAGGTAATCTTTTGGGCAAATACTTTACCTGCAGGTACGTGGTATTTGCACAAAAGACTATCTTTTGCTATAGTAAAAACTGCTTTGCGGTAGTCATATATCGGTATTATGCTGGCTTCCCAAGCCCGACAGGCGGGTTCGACTCCCGTCTACCGCTTTTGTATAGCTCTTTTTTATTTAACTACCTTAAATCCATACGATGCAAATATTTTTGCAGCCTGTTTGCTTGATAGATAGTCAAAAAATGCTTTTGCTTCCTTTTTGTGCTTAGCTTGTGCAAGAATAGCAGCAGGGTAGAGTATTGGCTTATGGGTATTTGCAGGAGCCTCACAAATAATCGTGACTTTTTTAGAAATAGCTGCATCTGTTGCATAGACAACGCCTGCATCAACTTCGCCCATCTCGACATAGGTTAATACTTGACGTACATCCTTTGCATACACAGTCTTTGCTGCAACGGTATCCCATATACCTAACGCGGTAAATACTTGTTTTGCATAATCTCCTGCAGGAACACTCTCAGGTATACCGAGAGCAATACGTTCTATAGAATCTGTGCCACAATCGGTATAGGCTTTGATTTTTTTAGTGCTATCACTGGGAGTAATTAATACTACTTTGTTTTCAAACATGTCTTTAACAGAGGATTCATCTACCAGGTCTTGTTTACGCAGTGTGTCCATGTGTGACTGATTTGCGGAAATAAAAAGCTCGGCAGGGGCTCCTTGTTCGATTTGTTTTCTGAGGGTACCAGAAGAGCCGTATGTAGGAACAATATGTACATTTGGGTGTTCCTTTTCGTAAATGGAGATGACATCGTTCATAGAGTCGGTTAGGCTTGCTGCAGCTGCAATGACGAGCTCGACTTGTTTTTGGCTGCCATCTTTTTTACCATGTGCATATATAAAGCTATGTGCACATATACCAGCTACAATGATTGCCAAAGCAATTACTTTTTTATTCATAGTCATGCTCCTTGTATGCTTTTATCTGCGTGTACTATCTTGCGCAGTTATGTGCCTTATCTGTAAGAATCTCTAATCCATGTACTATGGTGTCCATAATAAAGGACATACATTCTATACATGCTTTTGGGCTGCCTGGTAAATTAACAATAAGTGTCTGTCCACGTATGCCTGCTGTTGCGCGTGAGAGCATTGCCCTCGGTGTGATTTTTAATGACTCAAGGCGCATTACTTCAGGAATACCAGGTACTTCTTTTTCTATAATGGCTTTTGTTGCTTCTGGTGTAACGTCTCGGGGCGAAAATCCTGTGCCGCCTGTGGTAAGTATCAGATTAACGCTCTGTGCCTGTGTATCATGTGTTACACCTTTGTCTGCAAGATCTGTGAGCAACTTGCTGATGGTTTCTTTGTCATCAGGAATAATTGCTGTTGAAACAACAGGATATCCTCGTTTTTTCAGTTCTTCTACGATCGCAGGACCGCTGGCATCTGCTCTTGTACCTTGTGAGCCAGAATCACTTATAGTGATGACTGCCGCAGTAAAGGGGAGGGTATATGTCATTGTGTCGCCTTCACTTATGGTACCACCGTGTATAACTTTGGTAAAAACACCTTCTTTCGGCATGATACATTCACCCATACGTTCGTAAATTTGGCAGTGGTCGTGACATTGTTTGCCTATTTGCGTAAGTTCGAGTATCACCTCATTACAGTAAAAGCGTGTCCCTAAAGGGAGACTACGGAAATCTATGCCTTGGACAACGATGTTTTCGCCAAAGGCGCCATGAGGAATTTCTATTGGTGTATCGCCTATAAGTGGTTTTCGTTGTTTAAAGGCTTCGATTTTATCAGCACTCAATAGCGATACCTGGCGGTGCCATTTACCTGCATGAGCATCTCCATCAATGCCCCAGTCTTCTATAAAAGTAGCAGTATGTCTATTTTGTTTTTGTATGCCTTTTTTTTCACTGGTACACAGTGCAAGTACTGTTCCCATACTTAGCCTCCAATTTGATTCATATAGCGAGTTGTTGTATATACGGGTTGTTTCTCTGATACATCTGATGCATAAAAGAGATTGTGTTCCTTTTTATGAGCAAGTTGTTGTGCAATCAATTGCCTGATCTGAGTTGCAGTTTGCTCGTTTAAGCCTTGAGCTACCAGTGGTTTTATGGTTGCTGTACTTGGATACTGGAGACACGCTTTTATGTATCCATCTGCCGTTAATCGAATTCTATTGCAAGAGGAACAGAAGCGATGGGTGACTGGACTGATAAAGCCGATGGTTCCTTTGTAGCCTTTGATAGTACAGTATTCATACCTGGTGTTGTCTATAGGGTGTAGTTTGCCAAGTTCATTTTCGATAAGGGATGCAACATAGTCGCGACTTCTAAATGTGAGGTCAGGATGTTTTGCACAACCGAGTGGCATGAGCTCGATAAAACGTACACTGATGTTGTTGTCTTTAGCGAGCTCTGCAATAGGAACTAGCTGGCTGTCATTTACTCCTGATGGTACGCAGTTTATTTTGACTTGAAAGTGAGGTATTGCAAGTGCTGCATGTATCGCCTGCAGTACTGTTGCAGCTCCATGCTGATTGATAGGGAGTCGAGTGAGGTATGAAAAAAGTGTCTCATCAATTGAGTCAAGGCTGATGTTTACTCCATCAAGACCTGCATCTACCAGTTGGGGCAATTGTTCTTTGAGTAAGAGACCATTTGTGGTCAGATATACTTTTTTGATATCTGGTATTTGTTTGAGGAGTGCGATAAGTGTATGGAGGTCTTTTCGTACTAACGGGTCTCCACCAGTAAGTCGAACAGTGTGTACTCCTTGTTCTGCACAAATCTTTGCAAAAAAAGCCATTTGTTCATAGGTGAGTATGTCTGTATGATCGAGTGATGGAATTCCTTCTTTTGGCATACAGTACATGCATCGTGCGTTGCAACGATCGGTGACTGAGATACGGAGATAATCGATTGTTCTGCCAAATAAGTCTTGCATATGCTTGCCTAGATTTATCCTATTTGCCAAAACCGCAATGTGGATAGGTGCAGGGCTTGCAGCCAAGACACAAACCGCCTTCGCCTAATGCTGCGATATCAGCTTTTGTGATACGGAGATTTGCTATGACACGGGGGAGTACAATATCAAATACAGTTGCTTTTGCATACATGACACATCCCGGTAATCCTATGATAGGAACAGTGCCTGTAGGTAGGTTCTCATTCCACGTGTCGGTATTTTCAGGTAGAGGTGTACCATCTGGGGTGATATATCCCAACATAAGCATTGCGCCAGGGAGTACTGGTGAGCCGTACGTGACAATATGAGCCCCTGTAGAAATAATGGCCGCAGGAGTTCTATCGTCAGGATCAACGCTCATGCCTCCTGTACAGAGAATGAGTTGTGCTCCAGATTCTCGTGCCTTTTGTACGCATGCAGTGATTTGCTCTGTTTTGTCATCGCTGTATTCATGAAAGATGACCGATACACCATATGCGGCTATTTTTTCTATGATGACTGGAGTAAAGGTATCTTTTATTCTGCCATGGTACACTTCGCTACCAGTTGTGATGACCGCGGCTGTTTTTAGTTGCCATGGGTGCAATGCCAGTAACGGTGTACCACCAGCAGCCTTTTCGGCTTGTTCAAGGTAGGACTCATCAACAACGAGAGGAATGACTCTAAATCCTGCCAGTTTATCGCCTTTTTTTACTGCGGTATTGCCATGTCTGGTTGCAATGGTGATGTTTTCGACAGCGTTTACATTGATCAATGCTTTGCTGTTAACACAGAATACGCCATCACACTCAGCGTTGAGTTCTATTTTGCCTTCTTTTACTGGTGTGGCAGTCATATTGTCATTTTGACAAATCTCTTGCAATCGGAGTGCTGCATCATTTTCGTGTAAAGTATGTGGTGTTTGTTCCCAGATATATAAATGTTCTTTACCCATCGAAAGAAGGACAGGAATATCTTCTTCTGTTACTATATGGCCTTTTCTAAATCGCGCATCTTTTGTTACACCTTTTATAATTTGGGTCAGGTCATGACAGAGCACTGTACCAACGGCATCTTCTGTTTTTATTAATTTCATATTCTTCTCGTTGTGTTTTTGGTATATCGTTATCTTATTTTGAGAATAACGATAGGTAAAACAAACGGGATTATGTAATCCCGTTTGTTTTGCTTGTTGTATAAGCTTATTTGATGGCAACAGCCTCGATTTCTACTAATGCATCTTTTGGTAAGCGAGCTACTTCAACTGCTGAACGGGCTGGATAGGAACCTTCGGTAAAGAATTCTGCATAGACCTTGTTCATTGCAGCAAAGTTATTCATATCGCTCAAGAATACTGTTGTCTTCAAGACTTTATCCATTGAAGAACCTGCTTTTTCAAGAATAGCTTTTACATTTGTGAGTGACTGTCTGGTTTGCTCTTCAATAGTGGCACCAGCAAATGCTCCTGTTGCAGGATCTACAGGAAGTTGTCCTGAAGTAAAGATAAATGGTGTTGCTTCAACTGCCTGAGAGTATGGTCCAATTGCTCCTGGTGCTTTGTCTGTTGCTATAATGCTTTTCATATAAAACGTATCCTCCTGTTATTTACATAGTATACTTCTATTATCAGTCATGTCTCACAATAAATCAAGAGACCTAAAAGAAATTTAGGTAAGTTTATTCGTGACACTTTTCTTGGTGTTAGAAAATGTTACCAAATTGTTCTTGTATGAGACGTTTTCCTTCTTCATTTAATTGACGCTCAAGCTGACGAAAACACTTGAGCATTTTTTTACCGTTATCTGTTACAGTTGAGCCGCCGCCATCTTCGCCACCAGTGATGCGTTCAATAAGTTCAAAGCCTAATGATTTTTCACAACTTTTGAGGATGCTCCATCCCTTACTGTATGACATATTCATTTCGCTGCAGGCAGCACGTAATGATCCTGAAACTGAGATACGATCTAATAATTCCGCTATTCCTGGTCCAAATCCTTTTTCATGGTCATTACAAAAAAGGCGTATGGTAATACGTGGTTGTAAGTTCATGACGCGTTGTCCTCTTTTTCCATAAATGTACAGGTATAAAAGCCTTCTGGTATAATATCATTTTTTGCCAGTTCTTGGGCAAGCTGTTCTTTATGTTCAACGACATCTTTCCAAGCAAGACCACAACCAGCAGAAACACTCCGTGGTAGTGGAATGAGTCTGCCTGTAGGCGAAAAAGAGTTGCAGATTTTTTCTGTCGCCATTGCTTCTGCAGTTGTATGAAAAGCAATGACGAGATATGTTTTTGCGACTCGCTTAAACATTACTGCAGATCAATGGTGTATTCACCATTTGTCTCGTTTATCGAGACTGTTTTTCCTTTTGACTTGCCAAATTTTTCAACGTTGGTACGAGCACAGGCTTCATCAACGAGAATACGGATTGGTTCATTTGGATGGTCTTTTACAGCTTTGTTTGTCAACATTACTGGTTCTGGACAGGATAGTCCACGTGCATCTACTTCTATCATATAATCTCCTTTTTTATTTTTTTGCAGTACGTTTTTGTGTAAAAGCGATAATGAGCGTTACCACGATTAATGTAATCAATACCGCTTTTCCTGCTGGAGAGGTTCCACCTTTACTTGTTGCGGAAGCTGCGGCGCCTGCCCAGCCAAAATTATGTGCGGCTGCAGCTCCTAATACCATGCCGATAACGGTAATTGCAGAGTCAGCAGACCCTTGTCCTGCAAGTACAAGCTGTCTAAATGGGCAACCTCCTGCAAGTACCGCTGCCATACCGACTGCAAACATACCCAGTATGCTCCATAAGTGCTGAGAATGGGCAATTGGCTGACCTGCAAAAGAAAAATGCAGATGTCCTGTTGCAGCATTGCATACCAACAAGGTTACAAAGAGACCGGCAATGATGGCAAAAAGATCAAAACTACCGACAAGAATAATATCACGAATGCTTCCTGCAAAGCAGGTACGTGTTTTTTGTGATAGTCCTCCAATAATTGCACCTACAGCAAGAGCGAGTAATGCGGGGGCATGCATACTGCCTGGGCCTTTCTCACTGATGCTAAAAACGGTTGTTGTAATTGAAAGAACAAACAGTACAACCATGACAATAGGGAAAAAGAGTCCATTTGCTTTTTGAGTTTCATAGGCACGGCCTAGGGTAAAACCGTTTTTGAGTGCGAGTGTACCAACGGTGACACCAGCTGCAAAACCGATCAGTGCAACATATGCGTTTAAATCACCTGCTGCCATACGTATGACCATACGAAGTGGGCATCCTAAAAAGATGAGGGCACCGACAGCCATGGTAAAGCCCAAGAATAGCCTTATAATTGGTGCAGAACCTGCTGTTGACTTGTACTCATGGGTTGCCAATGATACGATCGTCGCTCCTGCTATAATACCTGCTATTTCAGGTCTAAAATACTGTACTGGTGCTGCGGTATGTAATCGTAGACTTCCTGCAATGTCTCGTACAAAGCAGGCAATACAGAATGCCATGTTGGCAGGATTACCTGTCATTGCCAAAGAAAATGCAAGAGCACCAATGACGATGCCTGCAAATGCCAATTTTGTTGTTGTTGAAAGCGTTTTCACTTTTTCCTCCGTTTTTATATCGTGTTATATACTTAATTGAATTTCCTGTAATGCGTGTATAGCTTGTATAAGGTCATCTTTTGTAGTAAACCAACCAAAACTAAAACGTACCATTCCTTGTTGCTGGGTACCAAAGCTTTTGTGTACTAATGGAGCACAGTGGGCTCCTGCACGGGTGGCGATGCCATAATCAGTGGCAAGGATGTCACAGAGTTCCGCTGAGTCAAGATTTCCTAATGTAAGTGATATGATAGGAGCTTTTTGTTCCAGTGTTTCTGTTTTTGTGTTAACACTTGTTCCATATACATGGATACCAGGAATATCTTTTATTCCGTCATAAAAAAATTGTGTCATCTCTTGCTCATGGACGCGGATATGTTGCATTCCTGTTTTTTTGATATAGGCTAAAGCCGCAGATAAGCCGGCGATTCCATGACCGTTGAGGGTTCCGGACTCCAGGAGGGTCGGCATGATGTTTGGCTGGTCTTGATTGTAGGAGTCTACACCTGAGCCTCCGCGTTTTAGTGGCTGTATCGTTATATCAGGCATGAC
Source organism: Treponema sp. (assembly GCA_024695475.1). Lineage (GTDB taxonomy): Bacteria > Spirochaetota > Spirochaetia > Treponematales > Treponemataceae > Treponema_D. The sequence goes on along the minus strand of JAILIC010000093.1, from coordinate 52,183 downwards.
ACAGATACCGCCGGTTCCTTGTGGTCCCATAAGTCCTTTGTGTCCTGTAAAGCAGAGAATATCGATATGTGTGTTATGACCATCACAGTTTTGCATGTCAATGTCAAAAGAACCAGCTGCCTGTGTTGCATCGGCAATCAATAGCGGGTATCCGTGATTTTCAAGATCATCGTATCCTTGTTGTATACGTTTTGCGCGTATATTTTGTATTATGTTGCCGATACGGGAAAGATCAGTGAGTTTGCCAGTAACATTTGATGCAAGTGTAATAACTATGGCTTTGGTATGGATCGTAACCAGCTTTTCCAAAGCGCGATAGTTGATGCATCCTTCTGCATCGATAGGAACAATATCGAGATGTATACCGTTCTTTTTTTGAAAGAATAACGGGCGCAAAACAGAATTATGTTCGTTGGCCGTTGTTATTACATGGTCTCCACTTTGCAATGTTCCAAGAATAGCTGTATTGAGGGCTTCGGTTGCATTTGATGTAAAAGCAACACACGATGGGGTAGGGGCATTAAATAAGGCAGCGATCTGCTCTCTACATGTATAGATAACTCGTGTTGCCTGTAGGCTTGCCTGATGTGCCCCTCTGCCACAGTTGCCAAGGCATGATGTCATTGCTTGTGTAACGGCATCGATGACTTCTTGAGGTTTTTGGATTGTCGTGGCGGCATTATCAAGGTATATCATGCTATATCCCCGATGATATGTATTGATATTCCGTCATACGCAGTAACACGCCCAATGACAGCAAAAGGTGTTCCGATTCCTGTTTTGTTATACGTGCCTAAGTCTCTGAGTATATTTTGTACATCTTTTTCATCGACACTGACCAATAGTCCGCCAGATGTTTGTGGATCAAAGATGATGTCTGACAGTATGCTATTGTCACTGGCAAAAGTTATGTCATTACCGACAAATTCCCTGTTACGGTAGGTTCCCTGTGGCACAAGACCTTGGGCTGCATAGGTTGCCACTTCTGGCAGGAGTGGCAGTTTTGCAGCATCTATTTCGATAGATACTGAACTTGCAGTTGCCATTTCGCGACAATGTCCTGCGAGGCTAAATCCTGTTATATCAGTGCAGGCATGTATCTCATAATTATCAAATACACGTTTTGCCGCTCTATTTAATGTACTCATGCTTGCAATTGCCTGTTGTGCGGACTCAGGCTCTGCCATTTGTGCTTTTACAGCCGTATTTACTAATCCTGTACCGATTGGCTTAGTGAGAATAAGTATATCACCCGGGCGTGCACCTTGATTTTTACGTATTTTTTGGGGGTGAATAATACCAGTGACGGCTAATCCATAAATGGGCTCTTCGCTGTTAATGGAGTGGCCGCCGACAATTGAGGCTCCTGCTTCATGTACTTTGTCAGCTCCACCACGGAGAATCTCACCCAGTACAGCAGGACCAAGACATGAGGGAAAAGCGGTAATATTTAATGCGGTCAGTGGTTCTCCACCCATTGCATATACATCGCTGATTGCATTTGTTGCTGCTATTTGTCCATATACATAGGGGGAGTCTACAACTGGCGGAAAAAAATCTACGGTTTGTACGATTGCAATGTCTTCTGTTAGTTTATATACGGCGGCATCATCAGAGGTCTCTGTACCGACGATAAGCGCTTTATCAGTATTAGGTGGTAGTTTTGAGAGTAACTGTGACAATACCTTTGGTGATAGTTTTGCAGCACAACCTGCTGCTTTAGCAAAAGAGGTTAATTGTATTGTATTAGGATCTGCATCAGGTTTCATAATTCAATAGTAAACCCAAAAATTTAAAAACGCAATAAAAAAAAGCAGATCACCTAATAATTATTTAGGTAGTCTGCTTTTGTTACGAGTATTATCTCAATAGAATGCTAGTTTAATTCCATCATGAGCTTTTCTACAGGCTTTCCTGGAGGAATCATAGGTAATACAGGCTCATCAATATCGATGATTGCATCAATGATTTCAGGTTTGCCTGATGTAATGGCTGCATCAAAAGCGTTTGCAAACTCATCTTTCGTTGCTACCCGGGTAGCATGAATACCATAGGCTGCACCAAGCTTTACAAAATCAGGACCAAAATCTAATGTTGTCTGACTGTAACGCTTTTCATAAAATAGATTTTGCCAGAGTCTTACATTACCAAGCGCTCCGTTATTTACGATGATGATGATGACCGGAATATTATAATGCTGTATGGTTGCCAGCTCATTGCAGTTCATGCGGAAAGAACCGTCACCGGCAAAGTGCACGACTGGAGTTGATGGATTTGCAATCTTGGCACCTATAGCAGCTCCTGTCCCATACCCCATGGTTCCTAATCCACCTGAGGTAAGGAATGTATGTGGTTTTTCAAAGTTATAGAACTGGGCAACCCACATTTGATGCTCGCCAACTTCTGTTGAGATGATAGCATCAGAGCCGAGCTTAGAACGGACATATTCACACATAAACTTAGGGTAGAGTGGTTTTGCCGGTTCATAGCAAGAGGGAACTTCCTTCTTCCAAGCTTCGACTTGTGTATTCCAAGAAGAATGTTCTTTCTTGGCAATTAATGGAAGTAACCGTTTTAATATGTCTTTTACATTACCGATAAGTGCTTTGTCTGCAGGAATGTTTTTATTTACTTCTGCAGGATCGATATCGATTTGAATAATTTTTGCATGGCGTGCAAACTTTTTAGGCTCGCCAATAACACGGTCGCTAAAGCGGGTTCCGATGGCAATGAGCAAATCACTTTCATTTGCTGCCATATTAGAAGCCTTTGTTCCATGCATACCAATCATACCGGTACATAATGGATCGCTATTAGGAAATGCCGATTTTCCCATCAGACTGACGGAAACGGGAATTTGTGCGATGTGTGCCAATTGATTAAGCTCATCATAGGCGTTTGAAATGACAACACCACCACCAGCATAGATAAATGGTGCTTTTGCAGCATTTATATACTCTGCAATTGTTTGTATTTCTCTATCTGATGGTTCATGTATTTTAAGTACACGTTTGAGGCTTGCTTTTGAGGCTTGTTGTTTGAGGGCTTCCAGTTTTTGTTGAGTCAGGGGAGTGTAGTCACAAAGAGCTGCCGTAACGTCTTTTGGTATGTCGATGAGCACTGGTCCAGGACGGCCTGTCTGAGCAATGAGAAAAGCTTCTCGTATGGTATCGGCAAGTTTTTCGACATCGTATACGATGTAGTTATGCTTAGTAATAGGCATAGTAACGCCTGTGATATCAATTTCTTGAAAGCTGTCTTTGCCTAATTGTGCTTTTGTTACATTACAGGTGATCGCTACCATGGGGACGGAATCCATATATGCGGTAGCTATACCGGTAACTAGATTAGTAGCTCCTGGACCGCTTGTGGCAAATACGACACCAACTTTGCCTGTTGAGCGTGCATAGCCATCGGCGGCGTGAGATGCTCCCTGTTCATGGGCGGTAAGAATGTGGCGTATGCGTGAGCTGTTTTTATACAACTCATCATAAATATTGAGTATGGCTCCGCCTGGATACCCAAAAATTGTGTCTATACCTTGTTCAATAAGACACTCTATTACAATACGTGCGCCAGATATTTTCATTACAACTCCCATGAAGTCAGTATTTTTTTGATGCTATTCGAGGATAGCACCTTTGTCAGCTGATGAAACTAACTTTGCATAGCGGGCAAGATATCCTGTTGTTACTTTTGGAGCAGGAGCCTTCCATGCAGCTTTGCGTTTTGCAAGTTCTTCATCGCTTACTTCCAGTGTTATTTTATATGCGTTGATATCAATAGTAATCTTGTCACCTTCTTGTACCAAACCTATTGGGCCACCATTTGCTGCCTCTGGTGAGCAGTGACCGAGAGACGCTCCTCGTGTTGCACCGCTAAAACGACCATCGGTAATGAGGGCAACCTGTTTATCAAGTCCCTGTCCTGCAAGAGCTGCGGTGACAGCAAGCATTTCGCGCATGCCTGGACCACCTTTTGGTCCTTCGTATCTGATGACAACGACATCACCTGGTTTTATCTGCTGCTTTTGTACGGCTTCCATAGCTTCTGACTCATCGTCAAAAACACGAGCAGGACCTGTGTGTTTCATAAGTTCCTTTGCACAGGCACTTCGTTTTACAACAGTACCATTTGGAGCGAGATTACCAAAAAGGATAGCAATGCCTCCGTTATTTGAATACGGATTTTCGATCGGACGCAAAATTTCAGGATTGCGGTTTCGAGCATATTTGATATTTTCTGCAATAGTTTTTCCAGTAACGGTAATCATGCTTGTATCAATAAGATTCTTTTTTGCCAGTTCTGCCAATACTGCTTGTACACCACCAGCATCATCAAGCTCGCACATATAGGTATGACCGGCAGGAGCCAAGTGACAGAGGTTAGGAGTATGTTCGCTTATGTCGTTGATCATATGCAAATCAATAGGAACTCCTGCTTCATGTGCAATTGCAGGAACATGTAAAATGGTATTACTTGAACAACCAAGTGCCATATCTGCTGTTAATGCGTTGCGGAATGACTGCGGTGTCATCATCTTACGAGCAGTGATACCTTTATTATACATTTCCATAACTTGCATACCTGCATGTTTTGCCAGTGCCAGACGACGACCTGCAATTGCTGGTATAGTTCCGTTACCTGGTAAACCTAAACCAAGTACTTCTGTCAAACAGTTCATGCTGTTAGCGGTAAACATACCAGAACATGCTCCACAGCCTGGGCAGGCATACTGTTCAAGTTCTTTAAGTTGATCTTCGGTGATACGACCAGAACTTACACCACCAACAGCCTCAAACATATCAGATAAACTGAGATTTTTATCAGAATAAGGATTACCAGTTCCTTTTTCAGGAAGGTGACCAGGCATCATTGGACCACCAGATACAAATACTGTCGGTAAGTCAAGGCGTGCGGCAGCCATCAACATTCCAGGAACAATCTTGTCACAATTTGGAATCATTACTAATGCATCAAATTGATGTGCTTTAGCAACACATTCTACTGAATCGGCAATAAGCTCACGAGTGACAAGAGAATACTTCATTCCTTCGTGGCCCATAGCGATGCCATCACACACACCGATAGCGGGGAATTCGATTGGCGTACCACCAGCCATACGGATACCAGCTTTGACAGCCTCTGCGATACGATCTAGTTCAAAGTGACCAGGGATAATTTCGTTTTTTGCACAACACACACCGACCAAAGGACGATCTAATTCTTCATCAGTGTATCCCATTGCATAGAATAAAGAGCGATGGGGAGCTCTTTCTATACCTTTTTTTGCATTGTCACTTTTCATACCGGACTCCTTGTATTATAAAACTGTAGTAATACTACAGAAATTTAATAGTAATTGCATCTACTATAGCTATCAAAGTCGTATTAGTCAAGAAGTTTCTGTATTGTTATTGCAATGTCTGTAGTATTCATAATATACTTTTCCTATGAGTAGTATAGGTGCGGTAATTTTAGCTTCTGGAGATGCACGACGTTTTGGTAGTAACAAATTGTTGGCAAAACTTCAGGATAAGCCTATTGCTTCATATATAATAGAAACAATTGGACAGTCTTTAAAACAGGGATGTATTGAGCAGGCGGTATGTGTTACTCGTTATGCAGAGCTTATTCCTTTATTAAAAGATACAGATATAGGTGTAGTCCTTCATAGTCTCCCGTTAGTTAATGATACCATCCGTTTAGGTACATCTTATTTCACTGGCTCAATGCATGGTAATGCCCCTGATGGCATTATGTATTGTGTTGCTGATCAACCGTTGTTGCAAGTTCAGACAATCGCATCATTGTGCATTGCATTTCAAGAGCATCCACATGCAATCGTACGACTTGCATATACTGATCCTAAAACACAAACAGTACATTATGCCAATCCTGTTATTTTTTCATCTGATTATTATGAGGAATTGTGTACACTTCCGCTAGAAAAGACGGGTAAATGGATTATACAGCAGCATCAGGATGCTGTTATCACTGTATCTGTTGATACCTATGAGCAGATATGTGATGTTGATACTGAAGAACAATTTGCTGCTATATGTAGACTACTTGGGTGTCCTTAATCTAATGTAGCACGGGCAAGATGAAAGCTCTCATAGCCTTTTACTGTATACTGTTCAAAGACACCAGTGATAGTAATTTTTTCATTGTCACTAGGGTAGGTAAGTCCTGCTTTTAGTTCAAAATCAATTCCTTGTGCACAACAGGCGGTTGCATCCATTATAATGCACGCATAATAGTCTTTATTATCTTCTTCGTCATGATAGACGGAACATAAGCCTTGCATTTTAATGGTTTTGCCTATAAAGTCTTCAGGTGAAATCATCATGTTAAATACTTGTGAGTATACCATTGTACTGCTTTGCTTTGTCAAATCTAAATCGATGCCATCTGCTCCCTTTTTTTGTTTTACTACGGTTGCATCAGATTTTGTAGGTTGACCATAGTATTGATCGATATAATAGTCTGTTGAGGGAGTTGTATCAGTTATGACGTTAGTAGGCACCGTTACCTTTATGACTTCAGTTGGTATTTCTCTTTTACATGAGCAGAGAAGTACAAGAGAAGTCAGTATTGTGATAGCAAAACGTGTTACGATGGGTGGCTGTTTCATTAATTCCTCTTTAATAGTCCGATACAGTATGATACAAAAAAAGCAATAATATCAATGGCTACAATCGTTGAACCTACTGGGGTCCCTGCAAGTATTGAGATAATCATACCAAAAAAAGCACAAGAAACAGAAAGTATTGTTGCACACAAGGTTACTGACTTAAAGCTTTTGAATATTCTCATTGCAGACAGAGCAGGAAAAATGATAAGAGCTGAAATAAGCAGGGATCCAACAAGGTTCATGGCCAGTACAATGATGATGGCAATAACTATTGCTACCAACACATTGTAAAATTTTACATTGGTACCGACAGCTTGTGCAAATGTTTCATCAAAGGTAATGGCAAATATCTTGTTGTAAAAAATAATAAAGATAACAACAACAAAGAGTGAAAGAAAGATACAGAGCCATACTTCAGACTTTTTGAGAGTCAGTATTGAGGTTGATCCAAACAAGGTGGTACATACATCTCCAGAGATATTTGCTGAGGCTGAAAAAAGGTTTACCAATAAATATCCTATGGCAAGTGCCCCTACCGAGATCATCGCTACGGCTGCATCACCTTTTATTTTGGTATTTTGTCCTGTCTGTAAGAGTAAAACAGCAGTAAGGATAGTCAGGGGTAATACCAGCAGCATGGAATTGGTTATTCCTAAAACGGTTGCTATGGATAGAGCTCCAAAGGCAACATGTGAGAGCCCATCACCAATGTATGAAAAGTGTTTGAGTACAAGAGTTACACCAATTAATGAAGAGCATAAGGAAATGAGGACTCCAACAATAAGTGCATGTTGTACAAACGGATAGCTGAGATACAGGGTAAGTTGTTCGAATAGGTCACTCATGATTTTCTCCAAGATAATATGAGCCTAAATGGCTTTTTTTAAAGTCATCTGTTGTACCAAAAAAGACTTCTTTGCCGATATGAAGTATATGACTGGCATAAGCGATTACCTCATGAATATCATGAGAAATCATTATGATAGAAATACCGTCATGTTTATTTAGGTCTGCAATCAAATGGTACATATCAGTTGTTGCAATTGGGTCGAGCCCGGTGACAGGCTCATCAAGTACCAGTAGTTTTTGTGTGGAACAAAGTGCTCGTGCTAATAATACTCGTTGTTGCTGTCCTCCAGAGAGTTCTCGATAACAGCGATTGATTAGTGGTGTAATGCCCATGCGTTCTATGTTTTTGAGTGCAAGTGCTTTTTCGGCAGCGGAATAAAATGGTCTTATGCCACAACGGGATTGACAACCTGATAATACGATTTCTTTGACTGAGGCAGGAAAATCTCGTTGTATGGTTGTTTGTTGTGGAAGATACCCTATTTCCGTTGGTTTTAGATTATCTCCTGTGGTACAGGTGCCCGATAGGGGTGGCTGTAAATTCAGTATTGTTTTCATCAAGGTGGATTTACCGGCACCGTTTTCACCGATGATACATAGATAATCTCCTGCTTGTATCGAAAAAGATAAATTTGTGATGACAGGAATTCCGTTATATCCAACCGTAAGATTAGTACATGTAAGTAGTGCCATGATAGTTAATAAACCTCTCGTTGAAAATGAAATTCATTTTCAATATTCAGTATATAGTAGAAAATTCTTGTATAGTCAATATGAGGAATTTGATGGTTTTCAATATAACTGAATATTATAAGTTTTGTGCTTTGTTTTCCATTTTATATTTATACAGTTTATGCTATAGTAGTAGTATATTTTTTGAGTTTCTTTTGGAGGAATTCGTGGTAAAAGCAACGATCTGTTGTTTGCTGGTGTGTTGTATAACACCTTTTTTAATGCAGGCAAACACAAAAGAATCGTTGTCCATAGATTCTCTGATATTCTCTGACAATCAAAAAAACGACTCTATCGGAAGTACAAGAAACGCTTTACAAGAAGTCTCTCGTACTGATTTGCAATTTAGAGAAATCGGACGATATATGGGTAACGAGATGAAAAATCAGTCTCTTTCCAAAAATCTCATATACCCGTTTGTAAGCGTACCTCAAGACAGCTCTTATAAAGTTGCTCGTGTATATCCTCAAAATAAAGAGGGTGCTGATGTTATCTATATAGATACTATTGATTCAGAAAATACTCTTTTATGTATTACCTATGTTATATCTGGATATATCGAAACAGCTTTTTCACTGGATGCAGATCAGGCAGATGTGCTTGCTTTTCAAATCTGTCAATGGAATAGTAAGCACTATAATGAGATTTCGTATTTTAAATCCCAGTTTGAAGAACGTGTTATACAATTGTTTTCAAATAGAACATCTTGTATTGGTCTCAAGCTGACAGAGCAAGGATGGACAAATAAAACAAGAATCATTATTCCTGTCATGGACCATGCTCAGAAAGCAGCTCCTGTTGATGCAACTGCATTATCTGATGAAGTGTCACAAGAGCCAGATTTTGAAATTCCTATCACTCAGGAAGAGTCTGTTATAGCAACAGACCATCAGGAAAGCGTATCACCTGAGGCAGAAATACCAGAGCCTGCATCGACTGTATCTGATATTATTACTAAAAATATACAGGATGATGTTCCGCAAGAGACGGAACAAGTGGTTCAAGCTGATGATACGTCTGACACAAGTGAAGATACTGTTGCAACTGAACAATCTGTGTTACATACTATACAATTGATTTTGCAGAAGATTAAGGACAATTCTATTTATACCTTGATTGTATTTGGTATTTTGGTGCTCATATTCTTACGTATAGTTACTGTCTTTTCGTACATCTGATACGATGGCAAACGTTACACTTGATTTGTAGCGCAACTGCAATTGAGAATATTTTTGTTCTGGCGTAACCACTACTCCAAACGGTACAGTTATTTTACTTTAATACCTGTGGAGTCAAGAATTGCCTGTGAGTTTTTAAGCAAAGTACGTGAACTTTCTGTTGCAACTTCTACTTCTTGCGCAAGCTTTGTATTTAATTCTCGCATTTGGGTAAATTGGGTAGAAGTACGTTCTGTTATACTGGTGATACTTTGCAAATTGGTAGATATAGTCTCTCCCAAATCCATTTGAGTTTCAAGTCGTTGTGACATCGCTTGAAAATTATCCTGTACATGACCTGTATTGTTTACGATATCTGTAAAAGACTGTTTAATAGTATCTGAGAATCCTGAAATATCGTTAACCATTTCATTGATTTTTTCAATTGATGTTGAAACACCCTGTTGCTGAATACGGCTTTTTTCTGCAAGTGCTCTAATTTCTTTAGCAACAACAGCAAATCCTTTGCCTTGCTCACCAGCGTGAGCTGCCTCGATTGAAGCATTCATTGCCAAAAGATTTGTCCTGTTAGTGATACCAGCTATCAATTTATTGGCAGCACTTAATTCTGCGGTACATTGTGCCAGTTCATCAATTTTTGAAGTAATGTTATTTACATGTTCTGCACCCGTATTTGAACTGGTATTTAAGTCGGTGACGCTGACAATAGAGTCTGCACGAAGTTTGTTTACTTCAGTCATGTTTTCCATTAATTCTGTTGTTTTTGCACTGGACAACTCAATTTGATCAATCTGGGTTTTCATTAAGGTACCAAACTGATCGATAGCAACGACATTGCCGTTTGCAATTTCTTCTACACCCTCAATAAAGCTTGTCTGGTTTTGTGTTTCTTGCTTTGTGCTGTTGAGGACGGTAGACATTGATTTGATGATATTTAAAACAAAGAGTGTATAGCTGGCTAAGATGATAAACGTTAAGACAACCATTAAGAATGCTACTGCCAAACTGATGCCAGTAATTCCTTTTGCAGCTGAATAAGGAATAAATACTGCTATGTTCCATTGAATGGCTGCGATAGGTGTGATTACATATTGTCCCCGTTTGGTACTTATATGTTTAAAATCAGTTTTGCTATCTGTATCAAGTTTTCCTGAAAGGTCAGGAAGTATAGAAGAAAGAATGGTTTTATTTTCGATTAAACTTTTGTCTCGGGAGCCTGTTATTTCTTCTAATGAATTATACAGGTACATGGTGATTGCTGGATCAAGACCGACATACATATTATTGATAAAATCGGTAAGTGGAATACCAGTACCTGCTATTCCTATTGCAGTTCCTTTAGAATTACGGACAACTGCATTAACCCACAGCATTGTTTTTCCGAGGTTTTCATTATAGTTGATATTGAAGTTATATACCTCGGTTTCTTTCATTGTCATGTTATACCAGTAATCTGCTTCGTTTGCTGGATCTACGGTATAGGAATACTTTCCGTCTGAATAAAACTTTTTGTCTTCTCCTGAAATCCAAAATACATTTTTGCCTAAAAATGATTGGCGGTATGCTTCAAACTCTTCAAAAGCTGCTCTTTTGCTGTCACTATCATCAGGATCAATCATAAAGCTTTTTATTACTGGTGATTTTGTCATTTGTAAGGCAAGTACAATTTCGCTATTTAAGGCTGCCTGAAATTCTAGACGCTTTTGAGCAACTGTCTGTTCAAGTTGCGTTTTGAACTGTGCTTTTTGTATAGACTTTGAAGAAAAAATGCAAGTTGTTACAGCGATAAACGTGACCAAACAAAAAAAGAAAGCTGAAAAGATGATGACTTTCTGAACAAGAGTTTTATTTGTGAAAAAAGACATTGATACCGCCTGAAATTGGTTAATTACATAATTACCTACATAATTATCATACTATATATCGGTAAAAAGACAAGAAAAAAAACACTGCAAATACTTCTTATATAAGAAAAAAGCCGGAATATAGCTGTATATTCCGGCTTTAGGTCATAGTCTTTTCCTGTTAGGCAAGTGCTTTTAGAACAGTTTCATCAAAGAATGCATCAAAAGAAGATTCAGTAATGCCGGTGACAAGTTTACCGTCAATTTTAAGATTAACACCGTTTGATTTACATTCTCCTAAGCAAACTGTTCCAATAAGATCAACCTTGTTTTCAAGGTTATGTTTTTTAATGGCATTTTTGAGTTTTTCTAAAACACCATTACCGCCTTTTACATGGCATGAACTGCCAAGACAAACTTCAATTTTCATAATGTAGCCCCGCTTTTTTGAGTGTTACTCAAAGAAAGATAATAATTAGTTGTGAAGCGAGAACAACGGTTATCAACGCTACAGGGTATGTTGCGGCATATGCTGCTGCCGCATCTTCTGTTCCTGCAACATGAATCAATGTTCCCAATGCCGGAGTGGAAGTCATGCCACCCGTCAGTGACCCCAAGTTATTTAGTAGACAAAGTTTAAGTACGTATCGGGCAAAGAAATATCCACAGATAAGTGGCAATGTTGTCATTACTATGCCATACAAGAAATAGATGGGTTTAAAGTATTTGACAAAATTGGCTCCTCCAGAAACTCCTGCACCAAGTAAAAACAATGCCAGACCTAATTCTCTACATACTTTGAGAGTATTTGTTTTTGGTATGATTCCTATTGGACCACAATGTCCAAAGTGTCCAAATAACAATGCGACAATAAGACAACCACCTGTCATTGTCAACGAAAAGTTACGTATTTTGAACGATCCAAAAAAGATACCAAGCAATGCAGCTGCTGCAAAAGCAAAAAAACCGAATGTATCGATTTCTATAAGCGACTCTGGAAGCTGCTTTTTTTGTCCACTCTGTGCAGCACTTAACTTATCACGTTCCTCTTCCATGTTTACATGTAGGAGTTTAGGTACAATCTGTACAAATAAAACGACACCTATAACCCCATATAAATAGGCGATACCGTATCCAACAGAAACAATAGACTCCAGTTCTGGAGTACCTACTGCTTCTTTGGATGCAGAAAAAGCAGGCGTTGAAGTTAATGCACCTGAAAAAATGCCTACCAGCATTGCGGTTATCTCTTTAGGATTCATGCCACTATCAAGTGAGCGCTCTACAATAATGCAGAGGCTGCACGTTATAGCTGCAGATACAATGATAACCAGACCAAGCAGAACATAGCTTTTGAAATTCTTTTTGAGGTTATCAAAAAAGTTAGGTCCTGCTATAAAACCGACTGCGGAAACAAAGAGTATCAATCCCATGTTCTCAACGACTTTTAGGGCATTACCAGTAAAAGCAATTGATTTTACAGTGAGTTGTGTATTCAATGTCGGATAAAAGAAACATCCGTACAGCAGTGCGACTATAAAGACACCTGCTGTTCCTAATTCGATTCCCCGTACTGATATTCGGCCAATGGCATAACCAATGGCCAAAATCGCAAATACTGAGAACATTAAAAAGGTTACTGCCTTAATAGAAAGTAACCCTCCAAATAAACTCATTTTGTTGCTCCCGGAATAGTTTTATCAAACTCTGGATTACCATGAGTATAGCGTGGCAATAACTTTGGAGATACGGTGTCAGAGGTGATTCCTGCCGCTGAGCGTTCTTTCTCAAAGTCTTTTACATGTTGCAGACTTAATTTCGATGCCAGTTTGATGTTTTTAAACAACTTTCCGGCTTCGATGCCTGCTTCACGGCCAAATACGACAACATCAAGTAATGAGTTACCCATCAGACGATTAGTACCGTGTACACCACCAGATGCCTCACCTGCAACCAACAGGTTAGGTACATTGGTATGACATGCTTTATCAATTTCAACACCACCATTTTGATAGTGAAGAGTAGGATAGACAAGAATCGGTTCCTTTCGGATGTCTATACCATATTTGATAAACATATTGTACATGGCAGGGATTCGCTTCAGGATAGTACCTTCTCCATGAATTGCTTCAATCATTGGGGTATCCAGCCATACTGCGCTACCACCAATACCTGTATCAATTCCATTGCCATTCTTACATTCACGGATAATGCCGGATGCATTGACATCGCGGGTTTCGAGAGGGTGAATGTATACCTCTCCGTTCTTATTTACCAGTTTGGCACCAAGTGAACGTACTTTTTCGGTTACTAACTTACCCAAAATCTGCTGAGGATAAGCGGCACCGGTAGGATGGTACTGCAAAGAATCTTGATACAAGAGTTTTGCACCTGCTCGGTACGCAAGTACAAGACCGTCTGCTGTGGCTCCATAATGGTTTGAAGTAGGGAAGCCTTGATAATGCATACGTCCTGCACCACCTGTTGCAATGATGACAACTTTTGCCTTTGCAATATAGATTTCATTGGTCTCCATATTCATCAAGACTGCACCTGCAGCATTACCGGCATCGTCTTTTATGATTTCTATGGCAGAGGTGAAATCGACAACAGTAATTGTATCAGCTCTGTTAAATGTTTCGTCACGGAGTGTACGCATAATCTCTGCACCAGAATAATCTTTGCAGGCATGCATACGCTTGCGACTTGTACCACCACCATGAGTAGTAACCATTGTTCCATCACTTTCTTTGTCAAACTCTACACCAAGATCGTTAAGCCATTTTATAACACTTGGAGCTTTATTAACAAGAGTGTATACCAGTTCTGGTTTACCATCAAAGTGGCCGCCTCCAAATGCATCCAGATAGTGCTGTGCTGGAGAATCATTTGGTTTGTCAGCTGCCTGAATACCACCTTCGGCCATCATAGTATTGGCATCCCCTACACGAAGCTTAGTAACCAATAATACTTTTGCCCCTGCTTCACTAGCCATAATGGCTGCAGATGTTCCTGCTCCACCACCACCAATGACTAAAACATCGGTTTCGTAATCGACATGATCAAGATCGATGTTTTCTGGTTCCATGCGAGGTTTTGCCTGAAGAATTTCAGCAAGTTCCAATGGAGCCTTTTGTCCCTTGTTTGGACCAATCTTTAATTCTTCAAACTGGGTTGCAATACGGTCTGGATGATACTTTTTTAAGATCTCATCCTTTTCGTCTGCTGTCAGACGTGCATGTTCAAATGTAATGTTTGCTTCGCGTCGTTCTGCTACAATTTTTGCAGCATCATCAAGATAATTTCCGTACATGTTCGTCCTCCCTTATTTTTCAATGTCTCTGTTGTTATACAGTTCTTTAATTTCTGCCAGAGGCTTTTTCATTAGGTTTTGAATAAGCTCTTCGCATTTACCTTGGTCAATTTCATTGACACGATCAATGAGGTGTTGTGTTTGTGGCTGTATGTATTTACCGTTCAGGCGGCGAGCAAGCTCCGCAACCTGTGGATGGCTGATACCTGCAGGACAACGTGAAGAACAGCACCCACACATAACACAGTCAAATGATAACTCTGCACATTTTGCATAGTCACCGCGTTGTGCATAGGCAATGTACTGCATGACATTGAGATTTTGAGGACAGGCACGTGTACAGGCATTGCAACCAACACATGCATAAATCTCTGGATATAGTTGCATCATTACTGATTGTTCTGGTTTTATCGTATTGATGTCGTAAACTTGTTTTACGAGAGGAAAGAACGGCAGTGTTGCAATATACATGTCGTTTTCAACTTTTTTAGAACATGCAAGACAAGTCTGCAGTTGGTTTTGTCCTTTTATACGGTAAATAGTAGCACATGCACCACAAAAACCGTTGCGACAGCCACAGCCTCGTTTTAATTGATATCCTGCATATTCCATGGCATTCATGATTGTTAATTCTGCTGGCACATCATATTTTTTACCGAACAGATATATAGTGGCCATTTCCTCTTTTTTCATAGTTCGTTCTCCTTTTTAGTATTCTGGTGGTAATTCACCCAATTGATCAAAGCTGAATACCGGACCGTCTTTACAGACGAATTTGTCTCCGATATTACAACGTCCACATTTTCCGATACCACATTTCATACGCATTTCCATTGTAGTAAAGACCTGGGTATCCTTGAAGCCTAATTTTTTAAGGGCATCAAGAGAAAGGTGAATTAAGATTGGCGGACCACACATGATGACAGTCATGCTTGGATCGGGATTCATTTCGGTTACATACGGAGGAACAAAGCCTACGTGTCCGTCCCAGCCTTCTTCTGGATTATCGATGGTAAGATCTATCTCTGTATTAGGAGATTTTTTCCAGACTGTCTGCATTTCTTCAAGACGGACGAGGTCAGCCTTTGAACGAGATCCGTAAATGACCTGAATACGACCATAGTCAGAACGATGGTCCATCATGTAATTGACTACAGAGTGTACAGGAGCAATGCCTATACCACCAGCAATAACGAGTATGTCTTTGCCTTTGAATACGGTATCTACAGGAAATCCATTGCCAAGAGGTCCTCGTATAGCTATCTCTTGTCCAACTTCTGCAGCATGCAACCATGAAGTTAAGCAACCACATTTTTTGACACTGAATTCAAGATGATCAGTGACCGTTGGAGATGAAGTAATAGAAATCATTGATTCCCCCAGTCCTGGTACCAACAACATGGCACACTGACCAGGGATATGTTCAAATGGTTTTTTACCATCTTCACCAACGATATAGAATGTTTTAACGTCAGGAGTTTCCTGTTTAATATCAATAATTTTACAGACGTGAGGTATCAATGCATCGTTTTCCATTATGCCTTACCTCCATCATTGTCTTGTTCTTGTTCATTATACGCCTTGATAACTTTTACAATGTTCATATGGATTGGACAACTATCGAGACAACGACCGCATCCTACACACTGAAAATTGTCATTATGAGCCATTGGATAGTAAATCAGCTTATGCATAAAGCGCTGACGAAACCGCTCTTTTTGAGAAAGACGGGGATTTGCAGCTGCCATTTGCGTAAAGTCTGAGTACATACAACTGTCCCAGCATCGGAATTGTTTTACGCCGTTGCCGGTATCGAAGTCTCTGATATCGAAACACATACAGGTTGGACAAATGTAGGTACACGTACCACAACCCAAACATGTTTGTGACAAGTCGCTCCAAATCGATGAATTAAAGATTTTGAGCATGTCCTTTCCCTTCCACTTTGATAGATCAAGTGAAGCAAAAGGTGTGCTTGCACATTTTTCACGGATGGCTTTTTGCTGTGCTTCGACGGCTTTGTCATCAGACTTTGCAAGCTGTGATTGTACGGAATCGATAAACTTTTGACCGCGTTCTGTTACTGGTTTAAAGTAATAGACTCCATCGGCGAGCCAGGCAGAAACATCACCAGCAGGTTCTGCGGCATCAATGCCGTATGCTTTACAAAAACAAGTTTGAGCAGGTTCTGTACAGGCGAGAGTGATGATGGTTCCGTGGTCACGACGGTTTTTGTAATAGGTATCTACAGGTGTCATATTCAAGTAGACATCGTCAACAATTTTAAAACTTGCTGCATCACAGGCTCTGACTCCAAAAACAACAAAGTCTTCAACTTCTTTACGCGGGTCTTCGACTGTAACATGTTTACCGACCATCTTTAAGTTTACAAGATGTTCTGTTTTTGGAAAAAAGAAATCTTTTGCTGAGCGTGTAGTCTTTAATGCACTGCTCAATTTAGTTCCTTTTGTCCATCGCTGAAAATCAGCTTTACCATCTGTGGTATCAACAGGTAAGTATAAAGGAGCCTTTGTGGCTATTGTCTCAAAAAAGGCATCCAGTTTATCGGCTGAAAGAGAAAGCATTATTCATCACCTCCGTTGTCCGCAGTGTCTCGTTCGTACACAATACTGGCCTCGGCATCACCGGTAGTATAGGTAAGCATTGGCGGCTTTGTTTCCATATCGCTTCCTGCGGTATAGGGACCATACAATTCATTAATATCTTTAATGAATTTACGGTTAATCAAATGGAGTGGAATATTCTGTGGACAGACTCGAGAACACTCACCACAATCAGTACAACGTCCGGCAACATGCCATGCACGGATAATGTGATATAAGTTTTCTTCAAAGTTGTCTGCAGCAACCTTGTTACTGGTATACAAATTGTTATTGTCAAAGACGCATTTTTCACAGGTACATGCAGGACAGATATCACGACATGCATTGCATCTGATACAACGAGACAATTCATTTCGCCAGAAGGTAAAACGTTCATCTGGTGTCATTGCTTCAAGCTTTGCAACTTCATCAAATCGCTTAGACTCCAGAATGTCTCCTTCTTCTCCAACAAGCTCATCATAGGTGATATGCTTTTTGCTTTTGCAAACTGCGCATCGCTCTGAAAGTTCCTTTTTTTCGGGATCTTTCATGCCGTCACAAGGTACGCCGAGTACAAATACATCATCACGAGTGATACGATGCTCTTTAAGCAATTCGGTAAAACTATATGTATCACAGGGCTTAAGAAAAACAAGAACTTTTTCCTGAGGTATAGGTTTATCCTCAGCGTTTGGATCTCGTTTTTTTGCCATCATGTTGTTTGTACGGGTCGTACTCTTTTGAATTTCGATGTCACGGGTAATCTTTACCAGATATTTTGAAAGATTTGCCGCACACCATTCGTTATATACAAAGTTTTTTTCAAGGTCATCTGTAGAGGAAAAAGAGCTTGGAGTGACATCATAGTCAAACAAACCTTTTCTCCAACCAATAACACGCTGTACTTTACCTTCTGCAAGCAAAGCCTTGGCACGCTCTATAAGCTGACCGCTTATTTTGTCGTCTTGCATCTGAGGTCCTCCAGTCGTTTGTTTTCACCAAGTGCAGTGATTTTTGCAACAAAATCATTCATAATGCCTGCAAAGCGTACACCTTCTGCTGCAGAACACCATTCGACACGAGTTCTTCCTTTTTCTATACCCATAAAACTGAGCATTGAAAAGAGGAGTGTCATACGACGTCGTGCAAAATAGTTACCGCTTGTATAGTGACAGTCACCAGGGTGGCAACCACAAAGAATGACTCCATCAGCACCACGTTGAAAAGCACGTAGAATAAAAAGAGGATTCAAACGGCATGAGCATGGAATCCTGATAATCTTGACACTTGCAGGGTATTCGAGACGGTTGTTACCGGCAAGATCAGCACCTGCATAGGAACACCAATTACAGCAAAATGCTACTATTTTTGGAGTCCATGTTTTAGAAGCAACATTTTTTGCTGCCGCTGTTTCGTTTACAGTTCCTGACATATTGCGTCAACCTCCGCCATGATTTGTTTATTACTGAAACCAAATAGATCCATTGCACCTGAAGGACAGGCAACCGTACAAGCACCACAACCATGGCACATGGCTGTATTTACCTGTGAGACACGACGTGTGATTGTTGTGCGGTTTGGACCTCTAAAGTCCTTTTCAATATACGAGATTGCACCATACGGACAGACATTTTCACACTGACCACAGCCGTTACACATGTTTTCATCAGGGTGTGCCGTACATGGATCATTTTGGAGTTTGTCTTTTACCAACAGACAAATAGCCTTAGCAGCAGCACCGCTTGATTGTGCAACTGTTTCAGGAATATCTTTTGGTCCCTGGCAGCAACCAGCAAGGAAGATACCTGCTGTTGGGCTTTCGACAGGACGGAGCTTTGCATGTGCTTCAAGGAAGAAGTCATTGTTGTCCATACTCGTTGTAAGCATGGTTGCCAATGGACGGGCAGTCTTGTCGGCTTCGATGGAAGCTGCAAGAACTACCATATCTGCCTTAATATGTACTTGCTTATTAAGAATAAGATCTGATCCCTGGACATCGAGAGAACCGTCTGCCTGAGGTGTGACTTTACCGACCATACCTTTGATGTAATGTACACCGTATTGCTCGACTGCACGACGGTAGAACTCATCAAAGTTTTTACCAGGCGTACGAACATCTATGTAGAATACGTAACATGTTGTATCTGGGTAGTGATCACGTGTAAGGATGGCATGTTTTGCAGTATACATACAGCATACCTTTGAACAATACTCATGACCTTTTGTCGCGTCTGCGGAACAACGGCTGCCAACACATTGTACAAATACGATTGTCTTTGGCGGTTTGCCGTCTGAAGGGCGGAGTAGAACACCATTTGTTGGTCCTGCTGCATTACACAAGCGCTCAAATTCGAGAGAAGATACAACATCTTTACTCTGGGAATAAGCAAATTCATCAAACGGTTTAAGATCGATTGGATTATAGCCGGTGGCTACGACAATAGCACCGTACTTTTCTTCGATTACCTCATCTTTTGCATCATAGTTAATGGCTCCGACACCACAAACAGTCTGGCAGAGACCGCAGGCATTTTTACCGTTTTTTGCGGCCTTGATATGCAGACAATATTCTGGATCGATTGTTGCAACCTTAGGAACAGCCTGCGCAAAAGGAATGAATACAGCGGTTTTGTTGTTTAAATCCAAGTTAAAGTCATTTGGAACTTTTTTCATTGGACATTTTTCGGTACACAGACCACAACCAGTACATTTTGTTTCGTCAACAAAGCGCGCTTTTCGTTTTATCTGTGCAGTAAAGTTTCCGACATAACCGGTAACATTTTGTACTTCGCTATAGGATAAAATACGAATATTTGGATTTTGTGAAACTTCTGTCATTTTTGGAGTGACAATACATGAAGCACAGTCCAATGTCGGGAATGTTTTATCCAATTGTGCCATTTTACCGCCAATAGTTGGCTTTTTTTCTACGATATCTACAGGGAATCCTGCATCTGCAATATCAAGAGCTGCTGTAATACCTGCAATACCGCCTCCAATAACCAATGCACGTTTTGTCATTGGAGTTTCGCCAGGAGTAAGCGGTGTATCAAGTATTGATTTTGCAATTGCGGCTTTTCCGAGAGCGATAGCTTTTTCGGTAGCCGTTGCGACATCTTTGATAACCCATGAATCCTGTTCACGAATATTAGCAACTTCAACCTTAAATTGATTAAGACCTGCACGTTCTGCACATCCTCTGAAAGTTTTTTCATGCATACGAGGAGAACATGAACAAAGAACGACACCGGTAAGTTTATCGTCCTTAATGTGATCTTCAATCATTTTTTGACCAGCTGAAGAACACATATAGGTATAGTGCGTAGAATAGACAACTCCATCTACTTTACCTAATTCTTCTGCTACTTTGGCAACATCAACTGTGCCTGCAATATTAGTGCCGCAGTGGCACACGAAAACACCAATTCTTTCCATCTGCCACTCCTTTATTTGCGATATTTTCTAAAAGCACTCATGATAGCCTGCTGTGGCATATCATCATCGAGATGAGCAGGAATAGCTTCTGGCTCCAGATGCTGAGGACCACGTTGACGTTCGACAACCATGCGTACTGCTTCAATTAACTTGGCAGGTTCTACCTGGCGTGGACATCGCTCCAGACAGGCAAAGCATGACAGACATGAGTAGATTGATTTTGTAGACAACAGCTTTTCGATATCTCCATTTTCAACCATTTGTACAAATTGATGAGGATGATATTCCATCGAGTCATAATTTGGACAGGTACCAGAGCACTTTCCACATACCATGCATTTTTTAGGATTGACACCGCTGATGGCAAGAATTTCTTCTTTTGCCTGATCGATTTCTGACTTAAGCATGTGCTGCCTCCTTGACTCCAAGAGCTTCTGCAAGTAATTCCGTAAAGTATAGAATCTCTAGCTTGCTGTCTCCTTTGTTTTTGATAAGGTTGTATCTGCACAAAGGACATGCGGTGATAAGGAAGTCTGCACCATTTTCCTCAGCGTTGGACAAAATAGCTTCTGTCCGTTTTGCAGGAATACTCTTGTCTTCAAACATGGTGTATGCACCACAACACTCGTTACGTTGTGAATAAATGACTGGAGTACCACCAATGGCTTTGATAAAATCTTCAATAATCTGAGGATTTTCAGGATCGTCCATAGCAAGTACTTTACTAGGACGCAGTAAAAGACAGCCGTAGTATGCACCGATTTTTTTACCTGTAAACGGATGTGATACTTTTGACTTGATAGTATCCCATCCGATAACATCGCGGAGAACTTCAAGGTAATGACGTACTTTTGTTTCCCCGTGATATTCAATTTCATCCTGTTTGAGATAATTATTCACTTTAAGAATGACATTTTCGTCATTCTGCATATCATTGTTGACCTGTTTGATAACATTGTGACAGGCAGAGCACAATGTTACCAAATCTTGTCCTGCTTTCTGTGCATCAGCAAGGGCACGTACAGAAGGTAACTTTGTGACAATTTCATCTTTTGCCATGGGGTAGGTGCCTCCACAGCATTGCCAGTCAGGAATCTCCTGTAACGTAAATCCAAGTGCTTCTGCAGATGCACGTGCATAACTGTCAAGATCTTTTGCCTTGTTCTTTAATGTGCATCCTGGAAAGTAGGAATACGTAATTGTATTATTTTCCATAAAAACCGTTCCTTTTTTGTATACAGTACCGAAATAATCCCGCTTATTTTTTTACACCAGCCATTTCTTCTGGATGGAATACTTCATCGAATTTTTCTGGAGTTAAGAATCCTAACTGTACACAAGCTTCTTTAAGCGAAATGTTTTCTTCATAAGCTTTATGTGAAGTCTTGGCGGCATTTTCATAACCGATATATGGGTTAAGTGCGGTTACCAGCATCAAAGAGTTGTATAAGTTGTGATGCATCTTTTCTTTGTTTGCGGTAATACCGATAGCACAATTATTGTTGAATGAGACCATAACTTCTGCCAGAAGTCGGACTGACTGCAAGAAGTTATATGCCATTACTGGCATAAATACATTGAGCTCAAAGTTACCCTGGCTTGCACCCATACCAACGGCAACATCGTTACCCATAACTTGGACTGCAACCATTGTCATTGCTTCACACTGGGTAGGATTAACTTTGCCTGGCATAATTGAAGATCCTGGCTCGTTTTCTGGAATATAGATTTCGCCAAGACCATCACGAGGACCAGAAGCTAACCAGCGAACATCGTTAGCAATTTTCATCAAATCTGCAGCAAGGGCTTTGAGACCTCCATGTGCAAATACGATTTCGTCTTTGCTGGTTAATGCATGGAATTTGTTCGGGGCTGTAACGAAGTCCTTTCCTGTTAGTTTTGAAACAGTCTCGGCAACTTTTGTGTCAAAACCTTTAGGTGCGTTCAGTCCTGTTCCAACAGCGGTACCACCAAGAGCAAGCTGTTTTAGATATGGCAAAGAAGAAATAAGCATTTCTTTGTCGCGCTCAAGTGAGGTTCGCCAACCGCTGATTTCTTGACTAAACTGGATAGGAACAGCATCCTGTAAGTGTGTGCGTCCGCTTTTTACAATACCCTCATTATCCTTTTCAAGTTTCTTGAACGTATTTACCAATAAGTCAATAGCAGGAAAGAGTTTATCTTCAAGTTCTACAACTGCAGCAATATGCATTGCTGTAGGAAATGTATCATTACTTGACTGGCTCATGTTGATGTCATCGTTTGGGTGACATAACTTTTTACCTGCAATTTCATTTGCACGATTAGCAATAACTTCGTTTGCGTTCATGTTGCTTTGTGTACCGCTACCAGTTTGCCAGACAACTAATGGAAAATGGTCATTAAGACTACCACTGATAACTTCGTCACAAGCTTTTGAAATGACATCCAACTTTTCGTTGGTCATTTTTTCTGGTTTAAGTGCATTATTTGCGATGGCAGCAGCTTTTTTAAGATATCCAAATGCCTTTGTGATTTCACGAGGCATCGTTTCGATTCCAACTCCGATCTTGAAATTCTCATGACTACGTTCTGTTTGTGCAGCCCAGTACTTGTCAGCAGGTACTTTGACTTCACCCATTGAGTCATGCTCAATTCTAAATTCGCTCATATTTTCCTCCTGTGGACAGAGATGTATACACTACGCCCACCTATGGCTTTTAATTTTGTTAGTGAGAAATAAAAATCTGTTACTGTCGGTTAAAATGTAACCTGGCTAATGACGCTTTTGAGACTCTCCGCACTACGGTGAAGAGCTGCAATTTCCTGATCCTGTAATGGTGCAGTCAAACGGCCTTTTATACCCGTATGTCCGACAACGGACAAGGTACTTAGACATACATTTGAGATTCCATATTCTCCATCTAATAGAGATGAAACCGTCAAAGTCGTGTCCATAGCGTTTGAGATACACTCAACGATGTGTACTACCGAAATAGCAACAGCATAGAATGTCGCACCCTTACGTTCAATAATCTTCGCGCCAGATTTACGTATGTAGGTTTCTACTTCGTCATGAACCAGAGGAGGTACGAGGCTGTCATCGTCTGAGAGAGCAGACTTATACTGGTCAATCGGAATTGTGGCGATATTTGCTAATGACCATGGGACAAAAGAGGAGTCACCATGTTCACCAAAAACGTATGCGTGTACGTTTTGCTGGGCAATTTTATAATATTCAGCTATACGAGCGCGGAGACGAGCGGTATCAAGGATAGTGCCTGAACCGATAATCTGGTTTGCTGGAAGTCCTGAAGTCTTATAAAACTGATAGGTAAGAATATCTACCGGATTTGCAACAATCAGATAAATTGCTGTAGGAGCATATTTAGTGATTTCTGGGATAATACTTTTTGTAATATTAACGTTTGTTTGTGCAAGATCAAGACGAGATTGTCCTGGTTTGCGGGCGACGCCTGAGGTTAGAATGACTATGTCGGAATCTTTTGCGTCTGGATAGGTTCCTGCATAGATGGTAACTGGACTGCAGAATGGGGTACCTTGTCTAATATCCAAGGCTTCTCCTAATGCTTTCTGAGTGTTGATATCTATCATGACAATCTCAGAAGCAATTCCACGAACAGTTAGGGTATAAGCAATAGTTGCACCAACGGAGCCAGCTCCGATGATAGTTATTTTGTTTGCCATGTACCGTTCTCCTTTTTCGTAATAGCTACTTTGCATTTTTGCAAGTTTTGTATGGGGAATCAAAGTTCCCTGTCGTGCCAACGGCACCAAGCGTGATAATCACGTACATACAGTATAAACCATAAAATCGCAGCTGTTAAGAAAAAAAAGTGCTATTTGTGTAAAGATTACTTTATGCTAACTGAAATTGTAAGCACATACCCATTTTGAAATGTATGTGCTTTTTTGTGTGTTTTGATTGTTTATAGCGGTAATTTGGCATTGAATGCTATGTAAGCAAAGTACAAGGCATAACTGATGAGCATGAGTATTCCTGAAATTCTGCCTATTTTGTGTTTGGGAAGTGAGCAGAAGAATAACAAAATACACGCTCCTATTGCGACTGCGGCATCAAATTGAAAGCGACTTGCAAAAGGAATTGGCATAATTAAAGATGAGGTTCCTATGACAAAGAGAATATTGAATATATTGCTGCCGATTATATTACCGATTGCAATATCGGTACTGTGGTGTCGCGCTGCCTGAATCGATGTAAATAGTTCAGGTAAAGAAGTTCCGAGAGCAACGATGGTAAGACCGATAAAACGTTCGCTTAATCCAAAAGTGCGTGCGATGTTACTTGCAGAGTCAACGGCAAAGTGACTGCCAGCAATGACCATAGCTAGTCCTAATATAGTCAAAACAATCGTCTTGATGATTGGCATATCTGGAGTTTCTTCAGTATCGATTGATGCTTCTTGAGGATTCTGTTTTACCATGCGGAAGAGATAATAAAAATACCAAATAAAAAATACCCAGAGTATTATACCGTCGGTTCTGCCGATGGATCTGTCATAACCGAGAATAAGAAGCATGACAGAAATGAATGCAGTAAACGGAATTTCATATCGTATGCTGGATTGGGCGACTGCAATAGGAATAATGACTGATGACAGACCAAGAATGATAAGAATATTGAGGATATTACTGCCGAGAATGTTGCCGACTGATATGTCTGCGCTGCCTTTTATAACACCGGTGATACTGACAGCAGCTTCTGGTGCACTGGTACCCATAGCAACTATAGTAAGACCAATAACAAGTTCTGGTATACCAAATTTTTTAGCGATACCAGCTGCTCCCATGACAAAAAAATCTGATCCTTTTACCAGAAAAACAAAGCCAATGATAAGAATGAGAAATTGTAAAGTTAAATACATAAACTGAATAGCACAATAACAAATTGAGACGTAGTTGTCAACAAACAGAACGTGCTGACTCTATTTGCTATGGCCATTATTTTATGTGTCTTTTTTTTTGTGAATGATTTGCGTTATTTATACTTGTACCGTATACTAAAAGCTGTATACATTTTAACGTATAAATAAGGAGAATTTGTATGGCTGCACCTCGTTTTTTTATTTGTCCAAAATGTGGCAACTTTATCGAGTTGTACAAGGAAGGAACCTGTCCTGTTATGTGTTGTGGACAGGCTATGAAGGAATTAAAAGGCAATACTAGTGATGGGGCTACGGAAAAGCATGTTCCCGTTGCTACTATTAATGGAGATATACTGACAGTTCAAGTTGGTTCTGTAGAGCATCCAATGGAAAGTGATCATTGGATTGAATGGATTTATGTACAGACAGAAACTGGTTGCCAACGAAAAGTTTTGAGTCCAGGTGACAAACCTATAGCAAGCTTTGCTTTACATGGCGAACGTGTTGTTGCAGTATATGAGTATTGCAATAAACATGGGTTATGGAAAGTCGATCTCTAGGATCTGGATGTTAAAATACAAAAAGGCTGGTGTACAGTTGAAACAGCATACTGTACGCCAGCCTTTTTTAGTCATAAAGTACTTATATTACAAACGACCTGTCTGCAAGAAGTTTGGTGAGAAATAACCATCCTGCAAAGGTTTGTCGAGTTCAATGTTCTTAATTTCGATGCATGTTGAGTGGTTTGTCTGAACATTTTCCATCAAAGATTTTACGGGGATATTATAGGTATGTCCTGTTGCTCCCTGCATCTTTTTAAGGGTAGGAATAGAATTAATCTTTTGTAACTTGCCTTTTTTGTCGTACAACTCGATATAGACAGGAATCCATGAATCTTTGTCTACCCAAGAAATACGATACAAGTACTGATCTTTTGAATCCTTTGGTGTTGATTTTACTACATAGCAGTCAAAATTGAATTTTGTTTCGCTTTCTTTGAGCAACTCGTGAGTATCTTCTTCAACTTCGCGAGTACTCATATCATCATAGGTAAAATCTGTACCAACGAAAGCTTTGTCACCATCGCTTGAAGCAACACGACGAGTAGTGCGCAATGCTGGTAAAAAAATCCATTTGTCATCATCTGTGCCTTTATTTTCTTTTTGTAAAAAGCGTGTGTCTTTTACAGATGCAGGTGAAAAGAATATCATGACTGTGTCGGTGAGATCATTCTTGTTGCGACCGTATTCTCCAACTTGACGGACTTCCGTGTTACCATTTTTGTCAGTTAGGGTCATGATTACAGCAGCTTTTGAAAAATCTGGTTTTTTACGGTCATAAACTTTTGTCATGATTTCGGTGCCATCGAGAGCGAAGGCAGAAAAGGCCATTGAAAGTGCTATAGTTGTAGCAATAAGTGTTTTTGTCAATTTCATCTGGATATCTCCTTTATATGTACAGAAAAAAAAACTATTGCTTTTTTTGCTGTTATTACGTAATATAAAATGAAAGTTTAACAAAACGAACCAATGATTTTAATATACTAATATCATCGAAATTTGTCAACTGAAAAATTAAAATTATTTTTACATTGTTGACAATATGTTTGGTTTTTATGTTGGACGATGAGGAGGAGTATTATGGCAGAGGACTCTGTAATAGAATCCTATAAGGAAAAACGTAAAAAAGCTGTAGCCATATTTGAAAGTTTATCTCCGTTTTTTGTAGCATTGGGTGATAAGGTACGACAAAAGATCATGATGGACGTTGCATGTGGAGCTGATGTGGGAGTTAATGTCACCTATTTAACGCGAAAAGCCCGTTTATCTCGTCCTGCAGTGTCATACCATATTAGAATCCTACGCGAATGTGGTTTAATTAAACCTGTTAAGTATGGTACGCAAGTCTTTTATAAAATGAATATTGCTGAAAACTTTTCACAAATTACAGATTTTGTAAAAATGATAGAAACTCTTATCGAGTTAAAAAAAGAAGTTGATAAAAAGCGTGAAGCAGTCGAAAATGAGATAGATTTGTAATTACTGTATACTATTTTTAATGCTCTTGGTATAAAAAAGACTGTTGTAAAAAATGATTTTACAGCAGTCTTTTTTTGTAACTTCTATTGTTTAGAACTGATACTTTACGCCTAACTGGGCAAAGCTGTTGTTGCGCCAGGTATAGAATTCTGAGTATTCATCATGAGCGTAGAGAATCATTCCAGAAGCGATAATATCAAAACCTGTTTTTATAGTATATGTACCTTTAGGCATGATGACCAAATCGCCACGTTCAATTCCCCATATACCTGCTAATTCCAATGTAAGGTTGTCATGTAAGAAGGTATCGGAGAGTTTTACTACTAACTTGTTGTTTGTGTAGCGACCTTTTGCATCATAATCAACATCACTTGGATTTTTGTCTATATCCTCATTTTTCAGAATATAGGTACCTTGTTCCTGAATGTTCAGGTTAAGGTTATGAATTGGTAAGTCAACATCAAAACCTGGTAGCCATGAAATACTGTTATTGTGAACGGCTGTATCATCACCAGTGGTATCATCGGTAAGATTATATGCCAGTTCAAAACGGGTATTAAATCTGCCTATTGCTTTAGCACCTTCAAGTCCAAATACTTGCAGTCTGTCGTATGCAACACCAGTGTCAAGGTTGGAAGAACCTGCATTGGTGATATAGTCTGATACATATGCAGTGAGCTTTGTCTTGTCAATGCTTGGCTGCTTGTAATAACCGTAATAATATGAAGCACCCCAGTCAAAAGAGCCAGCTATTCCAGTAAATCTGATACCATACTGACTATACTTAATTTTGTTGGTATCTGGATTGAGATTGTCAAAAGATAAACCGTTTGCCGCACTCATTTGCTGTATGTAGGTTGGTGTTATGCCATTAGCTGGTGCAAGAGTAGCTAATGTAGCTTTTCCTGCTGTTTTAAGACTGCTGGTTAAGGCTGCGGTTTTTCCAGGTATCCAGTATCCACTGCTTGCATATCGATCAGTAACAAGGATCGGAGCATAGACAACTTCGGCCCGGAACATGCCTGATGGTGCGTTAAATATACCGTGTATCATGGGGACTGCGAGACGACGGTCTATGTAGTCTGGATAAATAAAATCGGTATAGTCGGTTGCACAGAAGTTATCAAGGACATGGAGCTTATCACCTTTTCCCCAGACAAGCTTTTGTTTACCACCTTCAATAATGAAGTTTCCCACATAAGCACGAGCTACAGCTTCTTCAATGACATCTTCCTGATATGTTTTGATGGAGTCTTTGCTTAAATTGATTTTGACTTCAATTTCACTTGCACTATTTTGATAGGTTGCATTGAGTGTTGCATCAGGAGTTGCATAGAGGGGAGTATCTTCTCCATCTGTGCTGCTGTCATCTTTTGGATCATTGAGGTAAGCCCTGGTATCAAGCTTTACTGTTCCTCCGATGACAACGGTTGGTTCAGCACTGTTACCAAAGCTGTCTCCTGCGTCAAAGGCAAATCCATCATCACCAAAGTCTAGATCGGCATTGGTACTTTCGATAGTGGTGCTATCGTTTGTACTGCCAAAGTCAAACCCGTCATCTGCAAAAGCAGTTGATACGGCAAATACTTCAGAGATGAGTATAAGCGATCCTGCAATTTTTTTTACTACAGTCATCTTAGCACATCCTTTTACAATAGTAGTTATAAGGTTTTTGGTTCGTTTTGTTAGCCGTACTATACATCTTTTTAAAAAATAACTGAACCCACAGATTACGAAATTTGTGGAATAAATCGCCAGATGTAGATAAATGATGTTTTATAACTTGAAATTATATAATTTATCATTTATACTATTCAATGAGTTTTTTATTGAAACAGGGATTGTATTAGAGATGGATTCAAATGTAATTGAAGAGTTACATAAACAGTGTTCTTTAAATATTCTTTTGTTTCGTGCTTTGGGAGATCAGGAGAGACTGGATATTCTAGCCAATATAATAAAGTCTGGTCTCAAAGGGTTGAGTGTTAATGAGATTACGGCTCTGTCTCATTTATCAAGACCTGCTATATCGCATCATCTCAAATCGATGAAAGATTGTAACATTATCGAATCAATAAAAATCGGAACAAAGGTGTATTATCGAATTAACACTCGTGATCATATAGATCGTCTTCGCCAGCTGGTTACAGGAATACAGCAGTTTATCAATGCCCTGCCACCAGAATATCGGGAAAATTAACGTTGAAACGCCGCTACTGCCTTACCAATAAACAATTCTACAGAACCTTCAGGAATGCAACATACCAGTTCGCATTCTATCCAGGCTGATACATTATCGACAGGAATTTTTACGTCAATTTTATCTGCTAATTCTCCATGAATTGAAAACTGTGCAAATTTATCTGCATCCGGAGCTGATACTGAACCACATTGTTCTATGATGGGATCATTCAAATCGGTCGGTACGCATACAGCAAAGCGTCTTGTCCGTTTTATGTTAATGGCTGTTTGATGTTTTGGATCGCTTGAAAGAATAACTTTTGTTACAGGATCATAGTCTATCGGCATACACCATGCATATGGAGTTATGTTATATAAGCCTTCGGTAGCCCCTTTTGTTGCAATAAGAACAGTTTGTTTAGGTTCTATCATTTTATATGCAGTTATTAAATCTGCACTTTTAAATTGAGATATCATACTTTTACCTTCACTTTATGTACTTTCTTTTAGAGTATAAAGAACTGTGACAAATCCTGCAAGAAAAATATAAGCCTTAATCGAAAAATAGTGTCAGCAGATAGTGGTAGTTCTATTTGACTATTCCAAAATCAATAAGTACAATCACTAATAT
Source organism: Treponema sp. (assembly GCA_024695475.1). Lineage (GTDB taxonomy): Bacteria > Spirochaetota > Spirochaetia > Treponematales > Treponemataceae > Treponema_D. Next base: position 21,855 of record JAILIC010000093.1, on the reverse strand, counting down.
GAAAAATCTTGCAGTACTATTTGATATGGATGGTGTTATTTTAAATACAGAGGCTGTAAGTCGACGTTGCTGGCATTATGCAGGTCCATACTTTGATTTACAACATGATGATATAGAAAAAGGATATCGTGCAACGCTCGGTCAAAGTTTAAAAGATGCCCTTAATACGTTGCATAGCTTATTTGGTGACTCTTTTCCTGCTGACAAATATATCGAAAAAAGTAACGAACATTTTGAATATATCGAGCGCACGGAGGGGTTGCCTTTAATGGCCGGAGCAGAAGCGGCTTTACAGTATCTCCGTGAAAAAAACTATCGGCTCGCCTTGGCTTCGTCAACTATTGGAGAAAAAGTCCATCGTCAGCTGACGGCAGCAGGTGTTATTCAGTATTTTGAGACGATCACTACAGGTGACATGGTGTCCAATAGTAAACCAGATCCGGAAATATACCTTAAGGCTGCTGCAAGTATTAATTGTGCACCTGATGCATGTGTTGCTGTTGAAGATAGTCCTAATGGTGCACGCAGTGCAATTGCGGCTGGTATGAGGTGTGTACTCATACCAGACCAGATAGAGCCTCCTGCAGAGCTTTTGTCCTCTGTCTGGAAAACACTACGATCAATTAGCGACATTCCCACGATATTATAGGGTAGGGGTAGGCGGAACTGTGTACTGAACAAGGAACAGTATATCCCGAATGCTTTTGCCATAATTTCCTATAATAGGGCACAGATGCCTTTACCGCGAAGTGCCTTAAATACAGTTGGTGGTATATGTGCTATTACTTCTTTTCCAGTAAGAGGAACTCCGTCTGTTATGGACATGTTATGCAGACATGATACTATTTCTTCTGCTTTTTTTGCTGGTATGTCTGCATATTGCAACTCTTGCATATAGTGCCAGCATATTTGCTTTTGACCGGAAGTACCCGCTCCTGATACTACTATCACATCTCCACCGAGCCATACATAGCGACCTCCGTTTTTTTCACTTGAGGCACTGGGAATAAACGAAAATGCAGTATCCCGCTTTTGTTCATAAATTGCAATGAGTTTTTGTACATAATCTGGAGCTATTGAAGGAGCTGGCATTTTGAATGAAAACCATGACTGTATCTTTTTGTTGAGGTATTGACCATGCATCCAGCTTTCAACAGCTGTTGAAAGAGCGGATCCGTACTTTTCACTTTTATGTTCACCTTCAAAATGAATGTCATTTTCTGCAAATTGATGTGCATCTGGCTGTATCGGTTTTAAATCAGGGTGTTTACCTTCTTGCCACTCTTTGTATACCGTAGAGTGTCTGGTCAATGTAAACTTATGGAAAAATGCGGAATCTATGAGACCTGCAGCAAATAATTGTCGTAAGGTTTCCATAGAGTTAATGAGATCTTGTTCACTTTGATTCCAAAAGCCATATATCATGTATCCGTGTACTAAAATACCAGCTTCTTTGAAAGCCGCGCAGGCACATACAATGTTTTCTATATCGGTACCTTTATGTATGGCCTCTAACCCTTTACCAGTTGCAATTTCTATTCCAGCTGATACACCGGTAAGACCGCCATACGAAAGCAGATCTGCCAAATCTCTGGAAAAGGTTTTCTCAAAACGGATATTGCCCCAATAGGTGAGCTTGTGTGTTTTATCGGTATCAGCAGTGTGTGGATAGGCACAATTTGCCAGGGCAAATTCTTGCAATGCAAGGGGAGGGCAGGCTTCATCAACAAAGTGTATGCCATACACTCCAGTTTGTTGTGCTTGCTTTTGCAATCCTTTATAGAGCGCGGTTACATTTGTCTGGCAAAAACCATAGACATATTCAAGCGTGGTATCGCAAAAAAGACAGCGATGCCAGTAGCAGCCGTAGGCAAGATAGGCTTTGATCCATGCTCCGTCAGACCAGATGCGGTGCATAGGATTGGTATCATCGGCCATACGGGGACTACGACCAAAGTCGATACCCGTGTAATCTGGTATGAGTGTTTTTGTCAGCTCAGTTTCTTTTTTTTCATAGATGGCATCACTGTTGAGTTCTTGAATGATGGTGTCGTGATACAGGTATTTTGTTTTATAGTAAGCAGTTCCGTCTAGAATATCATGTATTGATAAAACATTCTTTTTGGCAACAGTATCATAGAGTGTTAAAAAACAACCATAGCCTCTGTCATAGCTGATAAAGTCTATATAATCAAACAGTCGTTTTTCTGTGATACAGCGAAGCTCGGTGTTTACATACCCACCACCGATGGCGGTGACCGCTTGAGGATAATGCTGTTTTATATAGCGGGCGGTATAGATGGCGGCACTAAAGGTACCTGGAAAAGGCACAGATATCAGGAACTGTGTATCATCTGGAAGATTAAGGGAATCAAGTTGTTGTGTCAGTAGTGTCTCATAAAAAGTGGTAAGAATTGGAGCTTCAAGAGATTTCAACACATCATCATAGCGTGCTGTACTGGTGGCTATCCGTTCCGCATATCGTACCAGACTAAAGTGTTCATCATAGGCAACCGTTATGTAGTCTGCCAAATCTGCCAGAGCAAGGCTGGCAAGAATGCGCCCGTCATCAATACTGACATCGCGATTGAGCGTGGTAAGGTACTGTTCCATACGATTGCCACGAGGAGCATGTGCAGAGCGTACAAACTCGTGTAACCATTCATGTCCTGATTGCGGTAACTGGCACACCATGGCGACGATACGATCTATCCAATCAATCCACAATGGGGCACTTGATACATATCGTCTCAATTGATACGCTGTGGCATCGTCACCGTGACGCTCTGCTACGTCTGCAAGGTGTAATGCCTTTTTTTTACTTTGTGCAAAGAGGAGTGTCAAACCTTGTCGCGAAAATAGATGATGAAAAAGTTCTGTACTTAAATCAAGCCACGTGGTACTGTCTTTTGCCTGTGCCGTATTTGTTGTTCTAAAAAAGGCGGCAAGATAGGCTCCTGCAGGATAAGGAGTATTAAGTTGTACCAAGGGGGGCTGTATGATGACAATATTCATAAACTGTTTGTTATGCTCCAAAAACACTTTGTGCGTATTTTACCGTAGCCATGGCATCTTTACCATAAAAGTCTGCATCAATCATTTTTGCGTATTCTTCTGTCATGACAGCTCCTCCAACACATACTTTTGTGCCAGGAACTTTTTCACGTAGTTGCTTGATTGTTTCTTCCATACTAGGCACGGTTGTTGTCATAAGGGCACTGAGACCAACCAGTGGAACGTTATCTTGTATGGTACGCTCTACGATCGTTTCTGGTGGCACATCTTTTCCCAAGTCTATGACGGTGAAATCATAGTTTTCCAACAAGACTTTGACAATGTTTTTGCCTATGTCGTGGATATCCCCTTTGACTGTTGCAATGATAATTTTACCTTTGCTTTTACCGGTTTTTCCGGCTTTTGCAAGCGTCTCTTTAATCACTGCAAAAGCTGATTTTGCCGCTTCTGCACTCATCAATAATTGCGGAAGGTACAGTTTTTTAGCTTCAAATCCCTTGCCGACGATATCAAGGGCCTTAATAAGATGGTCATTGATAATGATGAGGGGATCTACTTTCTGCTGTAGCAGTTCTGCAGTATATTTTGCAGCTTGTTCCTTTAATCCATGAATGACAGCGTAAACGAGTGTGTTTGCAGGAATACTCGTTGTACTGTCAGTTGCATTTGCTGTAGAGGAGCCGCTTGTCTGTGTTTGAGCTGCTGTACCTGCGGCCGCTGCAGCAGCTAGGGCGTTTTTTTGTTCTGCATACTTTTGAGCAAACGCAATGTAGTTGAGACATTGCTTGTCATATCCTTTTAGTACACAGTACCCATAAAAGGCCTTGAGCATTTCTGTTTGTAAAGGATTCATAATAGCCGCACTGAGACCATTTTCCATTGCCATGGTAAAGAATGTTGAAGTGACAAGCTCGCGTTCCGGTAAACCAAAAGAAATATTTGAAACCCCAAGACTGGTACAGCCACCGATATCATGAATTGCTTTTACGGTTTGCAACGTAACGATAGCCGCTGTGTCATCAGAACTGACTGCCATAGCCAATGGATCAACTACAATATCATGTTTACCGATACCATACTCCGCAGCTGTCTTATAGATTTTATCAACGATTTTCATGCGGCCTTCAACAGTAGTAGGAATACCGTCTTCATCGATAGTTAACGCTATGACGACTCCACCATACTTTTGTACGAGAGGAAAAACGGCATGCATGATTTCTTCTTTGCCGTTGACGGAGTTTACCAGTGCCTTACCATTATAACGGCGAAGGGCTGCTTCCATAACTGATGGGGTACCGGTATCAAGTTGTAAAGGAATATCGGTGACTGCCTGTAATTCTGTCATGACGGTAACCATCATCATTTTTTCATCAATTTCTGGCAGGCCGACATTGACATCTAATACATGTGCACCAGCGGCTTCCTGGTCAAGTCCTTGCTGGATGATATAAGGAATATCATTATTACGCAAAGCTTCTTTAAATTTCTTTTTTCCAGTTGGATTGATACGCTCTCCGATTAATACAGGAGGATGTACTCCGCCGATAGAGACCGTATGTGTATATGACGAAACAACAGTTTGCTGTTTTGCAGTAATGGGTAGAGGAACGCTGTCTTGTACTGCGTTTACCAAACGGCAGATGTATTCTGGGGTAGTGCCACAACAACCACCGACGATGCAAGCTCCAGCCTCTACGATATGCTGCATGGAAGTTGCAAATGACGGTGCATCGACGTCGTAGACGGTCTTTCCATTTTCACTGCGGGGCAAGCCTGCGTTTGGTTTTACGATGATGGGAGTACTTGCAGCTTGTGTTAAACGAGGTACAATGGGTGCCATTTGATCAGGGCCGAGACTACAGTTGAGACCAAACGCATCTATGCGTAGCCCCTCGAGAATGGCTGTCATTGTTTCAGGATCGGCACCAGTGAGTAATTTTGCGCTTTCATCGTAGACAGTCGTTGCAAAAATAGGAATGTCTTTATACTGTTCAAATTCCTGGCGTACTTCCTTTGCGGCAATGACGGCAGCCTTTGTTTCGTAGCTGTCGTTCATGGTTTCGATGACGATAAGATCGAGTCCGTCACAGCTGAGGGCAATGCGCATGGTTTCCTTAAAAAGGGAGACCGCGTCTTCAAAATCCAAGTCGCCCATTGGTTTTAAAAGTTTACCGCATGGACCAATATCTAGTGCTACAAAATGAGGCCTTTGGGCAGGGGAAAGTCCTTGTGGAATAGTACATGCTTGTCGCTCTGAAGCAAGCTGTTCTTCAGTAATGGGTTCTTGTTCTATACGGCGACGAGCTTCATTGGCATTGCGTACTGCTGCTTTGACGATTGCTTCCAGATTATGCGAGGCAGTAGCTACCTGCAGGGCACCACTCCCCTGTGTGGTATGGGGAAACTTAAGGCTGTAGGCTCCAAAGGTATTTGTATAGACAATGTTGGAACCTGCTTTGTAATAATTATAATGTAAGTCGATGATTTTATCAGGATGGAGGATATTCCATGTTTCAGGAAATTCTCCTGGTTGCAGTCCCTGTTTTTGAAGGACGGAACCAGAGCCTCCATCTAGAAAAAGAATATGCTTTCCAAGTAACTCTCTCAGTGTTTTTTTCATGGAATAAAGCATATCATATTAGACCAGTTGTATCTATTGGTAATTCCTGTTTGTATACTGTTGCGTTTGGACTATAGTATTTTGCGTACATATTGAGTTTCAATTGCGTACATCTTGAGCTTCGATCGTTTATATATTGAGACTCAATCGTGTATATCTTGAGCTTCGATCGTTTACATATTGAGACTCAATCGTGTATATCTTGAGCTTCAATCGTTTACATATTGAGACTCAATCGTGTATATCTTGAGCTTCAATCGTGTATATATTGATTCTCAATATGGCCTTTTAAGAAAGTATAGTAAGACAGAAAAGGGTATGAAAATAGACCATCAGCAAAATGGTATAAGCGTATGATTGTGAAAAATCAGCATTTTTTATTGAACTGTACCATATTGCTTATATACTAACATAAACTATGTTACTATTGTATCGTGAATGTTCTTATAGATTTATTAAAAACTCTATTGTAGGCAATCAAATTCCCTTTTTCCGTTCTTTACGATCATCGGGCAGACAAAGATGCCGGTATTTGGGCTGGAATAGGGTGTTTTTGCGAGTACCTGGTCTTCAAAGAAAATCATCTCGTTTTCGTCTACAGAAAAATCAGCCAGCCATTCGCTTTTTTCTACATTGTAAATGCCCCAGAGGATTTTTTCGCCACCCCAAAGACCGAGTTTGCTTCTCCACAAAAAAGCGTGAGTTGCCCAACCTTCCGTCCACTTTTTCTGCTCGTTTTCAACAAAGCTTACTGCATCGTCTTTGTCTATTGCGGCATAGGCAAAAGCCGAATAATCGTCTCCTCGTTCGTAACTTGTGACAATATAGACGTATTCCTGCTTTAAGCTGCAGGACCGGCGGGCTTTTTTATTGGTCGCCCATTTTATGTGCATTGCAATAAGTTCTTCGCCTTTTTTAAGCGCCTGCTCATAAGTCTGGCTTCCAAAATCGTCTTTTCTCTTGCCCTCATTATCTGAAACAAAATCTTGGGGCAGCTCCAACCCCATTTTTTCAGTAAGTGGCTTTGCAAGCTGAAAGTGAACATCTTTTATCCAGGTGATGGTGGTTTCTTCTGCTATTGCGTATTTTTTCCCTTTGAAGGTTATCATGGGCAGTCCTTAGTACTATTCTTACCGGGCGTCTGTGTAAGCTCCGACTCTTTCGACATCTTCAGGATTTATATGTGCATAATCATTTGCACAGGTATCAGCAATATCAATATCTGCAATATAGTTAAAAAGCTTTGCGAATTTACTCTGTTTTTCCGGCTCTGCGTGAATGTCTTTGTCAAAATCTTCCAGGTTGTCGGTAAAGGCTTCCATACCTTTTTCAATTATGTGGGGAAGTTCTTTTTCAGCTTTTTCTACTTTTTTATCAAAATATTCGGTAAATCTCTTATACAAAGTTTTCTTTTTGTTCTCACTGCTTGTAACAGCTGATATACACATAATCAAGACCACAATAATAAGAAATTGCTTTTTCATTTTTCACCTCAAAAAGCCCAGACTCCGCTTAATCGCGGTTAACCTGCCTTGCCGCAGGATAGTCTGGGAAAAAAATTCAGCATACGTTTTGTCAAGGCACGCTGTGCTTCTTGCATAATATAAACAAAAATCAGACAGTTCCTTTTCTGTCGGATCATAATCAGGTTTATACTCTCTCCAATGTGTTATAGGAAAATCGCTTCCGTATAAAACACGATTTCTAAAACCATTTTTTTCTATTTCTGCTATTGTTTCTCTATTTGTCATAGAAGAATCGCAAAAAACATTTGCATACTGTTCCATCATAAAAACCGTTTGTCTCAAAGGACGACAGTGCGCAAGTTGAACAATTACATCTGTATGACTTGCAATATATTTTTCAAACAGTTTCGGACTACAAAAATCGTCATCCCCTGTATGAATCACAATCCGCTTTTTGTTTGTTTCCGCATAGTCAAAAATCTCTTCTGCAAGCCTTGCCATGTGTTCATCTTCTAAATTCCATCTCTGTACAAATGGATGTATTTTAAATCCATCATACGGTACATCTTTCATTGCTTTTTTTAAGGTAAGACTGCAATTTGCAAAGTGAAAATCTGGTACTACCCAATAAAGGGCATGGGCTTTTATACCGATTTCTTTTGCGCAAAGCTGTGCGTTTTTTATCTCATCGCTTATTGCTGCGTAAAGTGTACTTGCAGATGGAGCATTTTTTTTATCATGTTCAGAAAATCTTGCATCGGTGCTTTCTTTGCAAAAGATACAGCTTGTCGTGCTAGAAACATACACTTCATCCACGCCGTTTTTCTTTAGCACTGAAAACACGCGATCAGCATAGTAATATGCTTTTTCATACTGTCCGATATGAACATGATAGTCAGTCATATATCTATCTGCCCAACTCCTTTAACTTTGCATTACGCCAGTCAAGCACAATCTGCTTGTTTTTTGCAGCTACCGCACAGAAGTGTCGATTTATTTCAAGAGGATTTCCTGTCGGACTTTCGTTGGCATTACGAACCATGCAGGGCGCACAGAAGGCAGCCTTGTCGCATTTGCAACATTCGCCGCCCCCTAAATCTTTCATTTTTAATCCGCGAAGCCACTTGATTTTTTCTGACTTATCCCAAATTTCTTGCAAAGATGTTTCATTCAAGTTTCCTAAGACCATTTCCTGCCAGCCAGCACATGGATAGACATTACCGTTTGAAACCATACAGCATGAAGAAATACCAACACCACACAATCTTCGCTCTGGATTAAACTGATTTTCATTGCATCGTGCGACAAAATCGGGAGCAAGAATCGCATTCTGATAGTCAACATCGTCAGCCATGATACTAGAAATAACTTTTCCTGCTTCTTCTACTGAAAGGCGATTCGCAAGATTTTCTGTCTCATGGTTGTATTCTGCCATCATGATGTAGTCGGTCTGCGCACGGATTTTATGCTCATGGCACCATCTTAGAACATCGCCGTAATCATCCTTGTTGCCTTTCATCGTAGGGCACGAAACATGAAGTGGCAAATCATTTTCTATCAATTTTAAAATTGCATCGCGTGTTTTATAAAAACTTCCCTGTAACTGCGTGATTGCGTCATGATGTTCTGGAACCATAGAATAAAGTGAAGTCTGAACGCTAGAAACATTTCCCTCTTTCATAATTTCGATGATTTCATCATCTAAGAGTGTCAGGTTTGAAAGAATGGTCACATAAAAGTCGTATTTTTTTGCAGCACGTAAATATTCTTTGAACTTTGGATGACACATACATTCACCGCCAGAAAGTGTGACATTAAGCACGCCCATTTTAGAAAGCTGCTCCAGCGTGGAATAATAAAGCTCATCTGTGATGTTATAAAGTTTGAATTTATGAGGAATATAACAATGTACACATCGCTCATTACATTTACTGGTAAGTTCAATTTGAAAACTGTTTAGATGAGGTTTTCCTGCAAAATGTTTTTCCAAAAATTCCTGAGTATCGGTGTCCGCTCGCTGAATTGTCGGGGTAAAATCATCACGAATTGTCTTAGGATGAATAGCATTATAAGTAAAGCCTATATCTTTTTTGTCAAGCTCCGCTTCTGTTTCGTCTTTTATGATAAAACCGTCGGTAACAAGAGCATTGTAAAATTCTTCTGCGTCAGCTTTGATAGTTTCGCGACTAACATCAACAAAAGAGGGCGTGATTTTATCAACTAACTCATCGAGTGTCTGTCCTTTACGCGACAAGGCGGAAAGGAAAACTGCTCCAGATTTATTTACAACACGGTCATTAAAAATTCCTGTTGAAGTTATATAGCCGAGCCCATCATAATTTCTTATGTAAGTATCTTTTTTCTGTCTGTAAAGCATACACTGTATTCCTATCAATAATTTTCTTCAACAATCTTTTTAAATTTTTTATCTTCATATTCATTTGGAACATTGATTATCATAAACAGTTCCAAAAAAGGCTATTCGGACAGAATCGCCCGAATAGCTCTGTCAATTATGCCCCATTGATTTTTACATGACTGAGACATAATCATGATTGCACAAGAATTGTAACTATTCTGTACGTTCACAAGGTACACAACCTGTAGAACCTACTGTGTTATGACCTTGATCCTTAGCAGGGCATCCAGCTGCATAAGAGCCAGAAGCGTTGTTCTGTGCAAGAATCTGTGGTTTTTCGTATGCCATTGTTTTCTCCTCAAAGTAAGATAGGATTCGTTTTCCGAATCCGTGTCCTGCAACGCAGGGCTATAAAAAGTGGAATATCCACGATTTATACTTAGTAGCGTCCCTTCTTTCGTCCTTTCCCCCAAACGTAATATAAATAAATTACGCTTCATAAAATCATTTTTTCTAACAAAAATAATTTTACACCGGGATTTTTATTCTGTGTTGGGAGGAAACGCTTAGGAAATACGGGAGTTAACTCCTAATTTTATTGGGAGTATTTTTTTTACTTATCTTTCCGTTCGTACACAAGCACCTGCATACGAACACTTTTTCCATATCTCTGCACTGCCATAAGGCGGTGCTGCCCGTTTATCAGTTCTCCCTCATTCATTACGATAAGAGGACTGGCTCCTGGCATTTTTTCTTTCCATTCACCGCGACGCATTTTATCTGCATATTCGCGCACCCGGCCTTCTTCAATCGGGCGGTTTTCCGGGTTTTTCAAAAGCCAGGCCTTTGCCATTTCAGGCGTAACTTCTTCAATCCTGCAGAAAAGCCTCCGTTTAGGAACTTTCAGAATCTTTCTTTCTGTCATTACAGCTGCAAAAGTTCATCCAGTTTATTGATGTTTCCATCGAAGTTGCCGTCCGAATCTTCACCTTTCTTTCGTTTTGAAACAATGTCGCAAAAGCCCGCTTCCATTGAATATCCTTTTGGTTTTCCTTTGAGCCAGGTTTCAGGTGACGGTTTGATTTGTGAAAACTCTTTTGCAAGTCCACTTGCTGTCTGGATATAAAATTTTTCTTCGCTCATCACTTTAAGTGCTTCAAGACTGTCTCCTTTTATGTACAGTCCGTCTGAATCTGTATACAAGGCTACATCACGATTTTTGCCTTTTTCATTGATTGTCACAAAATAATCGGTAAGTGTACCGGTCTGCTGTGCTGCGGCTCTTCCATAGTGTGGCTGTTCCAGTTCGCCGGAAAGGATTTTTTTCCACTTTTCTTCGGCTTCTTTTGTAAGGACAATTTCTCCCTTCATAAAGGCGTTCATATCAAGGTCTGTGTAGGGAACTCGGAAAATATCATTTTCTTCGGTGTGATCAAAATCATAAAGTCTTTCAGTTATGTTCCCGTTTATGTCCAGAAGTGTTGCATCATAGTCGTAAATAAGCCAGCCTTCGTCGTCCTCGTGCCACTTTAATGGAGTCATATACTCAGCATTGACTTCAAGATTTCCATCCTGCAGTTCCATCTGGCAAATAGCAAAATCAAGATTTTCGCACCCTAACAGGTATGTCGCAAGGCAAGAACCATCCCAACAAGTCCGAATAATATTGCCATTGCACATATCGTCTACAATCTCGGCCTCGTTATATTCATTATTACGGTTATCAATATATGCATTCAGATTGTCTTCTTCTGGAACTTTTTCGTTATCAATTTTTCCGTTTATAAACCAGCTTTTCTTAAATATCCAGTTACGGGAACATACTTTCTCATCGTTCTCAATGTCTTCCATGTTTTTTTTCCTCCAAACGTAATATAAACAAATTACGCCTCAAAAAATCATTTTTTTGTAACAAAATCAATTTTACACGGAGATTTTTATTATGTATTGGGAGGAAACGCTTAGAAAATATGGGAGTTAACTCCTGAGTATTTTGGGAGCATCTTTTTGTAACGTTTTTCTACTTCAAATAGGACAGTTTTGTATCGTTTTTCAATTAATTATATAAATCTTCCAGCTTATAAAGAATCAACTGCTGCTTATGGGACTCGTCAATCTCTTTATAACCAGATTTAGAGAAAAATCCGTATTTGCTGCAAACTAAACCTGTGCTATTTACCTGCTGGATTTCGTTCCAAATGAGATTTTTGTCTAATTTACCTTCACGGAATTTTGCTTCGTAGAAAATATATGAATTATCGTTTTGGGTGACTACATCAAATTCGCCGTTTTTATGATTTACTGGATCGTCATACCAGTACTTTCCAATCTTTTCAAAAGAATCAGGTAATTCTCCTGAGCGATTTTTACGGATTAAAAATTGCCGGCAAATCTGTTCGAAAGCCTGTGGGACATAATGTTCTTCAAAATCGGGTTCAATAAATTTATCATAGAAAGCTTCAGACTCCATCACTGCAAGTCTTGAAAGATTTCTGTAAATGTATTTGAAATAAAATAAAGTCAGCTGGTCTGAAATATAATAGCCGGCTTTTTTCTTGTTATTTTCATCATTAATTGGAGATTCTTTTACAACGATATCCATATTTATTAATTTATCAAGAACATCTGCAAGCGTTGGTGAACTTGAGACTTGTGATTGAGAGAGAATATCTTTAAATCGAACAAATCCTTTTGCCAGAGCTTCAAAAACCTCATACGCATTCTGCATTTTGGAAATTTCAGATTTCAGGTGCATCTGAACTTCATTTTCAAAACGGCTGCCGGGACTGGCAATCAAATCAATTATATTCTGTTTAACTGTCTTTGATGAATCTATGCGCCTGTTGTAATAAGGGATTCCGCCAAAAACAGAATATAAGCGGACCTTATCTTCATCACTGAAATCTTTATAGAAGAGAGCTGATTCATAATAATCCATAGCTTTAAGATTCATAACTAAATCAAAACGACCAAAAAGCGGATTTTCTTCCGAGAGCAAAGACTTCATGGTTTCTACGTAAGAGCCACATAAAATCAGCTTTAATCTGGAAGTAGACTTGTTATTGTCGATAAAAGACTGAATAATGCTGTCTAATCCCTCTACAACTTTCCTGATATAAGGATATTCATCAATCACAAGGATTAATTCTTTTTTTGCAGCTTGCTTATAGAGAAAAGCAAGTGTTGATTCAAAGGTATCAAAGGCTAAAGGCGGCAGACCAAAAGTTTCTGAAATGATTTCACAAAAGGATTTGACATTATTCAGCTCAGAGGTTTCTTTACATTCATAATAAATGGAAGTTGTTTTTGTTTCTTTCAGGCAATGCTTAATCAGTTCTGTTTTGCCAACCCGACGACGACCGTAAATTAGGGCTGCATCATTATTATCTGAATTGAAAAATCTTGAAATTGCTTTGATATTTTCTTTTCTTCCAAAGAAAACTTCCCCTATTGCCATATGCATCTCCTTTTTACTCGAATATTTCCGACTCGGTTTTATCCGAGTAAAATGATAATGCTGAAAAAAGAAATCGTCAAGAACGGGCTAATCTTTTCCCTTAATTTCTGCTTTCATCTTAGAAAGCAGGCTCTTTACCACCGTTGCAAAACGCGCAGTGCCGTTTTCACTCATAAAGAAATCTTTTAAAAGCTCGCCGTCATTCAGCAGCTTTTCTTCAATTTCGATTGCATCATACCAGCGGAAACCAAGATTGGCCGGGCTGAACGTTTTTCTGAATGCAGAGCCTTCTTCAAGATTTTTAGGATGATTCGTAAAAGTCAGGACACAGGCAAGCGTGCCTTTTTCATACTGAGCCTTTTCCATTTTGATACAGATGTAGCACAAATCATTTGTACCGGTATATCCGCCTGCAGTGTCAGCAGGGGCAAAACAAGTGAGCGAAGCATCCTTGTAAAGAGCATTCATTGCTGTGACTTTGACACATTCAAGGTTAGGAAAGTCTTTGCAAACAACGCACTCATTTGCTCGTGTGATGCAATCCTTAAAATCACGAGCAGTAGCGAAAGTCCCAAGAAGAATATCCCGATAATCTTCTGCAATACCTCTTATTTTGTCATCAACAATATTTCCCCTTGCAGTGCATGTGATGTCATACAAATCGCGGTAATTCATTTTTTTCCAGCGATTATCTGAAGGTGTTTCACCATTAGGAGTCAGATACACAAAGAGTGCCTTATAGCCTTTTTCGCAATACTCTTTTTCAATGAAATCTGCATAGCGCTGCAACTGGTTTGAATGTTCGGAACTGCCAATCTTATTTTCAAAGCAGATTATGCATTTTTTTTCTTCAGAAATGCAGAAAATGTCGATAAAGCCTTTTTTCTCATCATTTTCTACAGGAAATTCCCTGTATACAGTAAACGATTCCCATTTCATAGCAACAAGGTCGTACATTTCCTTGCTGAATCTGCTCACTATATTTCTAAAATAAACAGAGCCTGCATGATGCCCCCCGTTTGCATCAAAAAGCCATGCAAGCATATTGTTGTGATAATTTTCTGAATGTTCAATACCCAGTACTTTAAAAATGTTTTTTGTTTCTGTTAGCTTTCGCATTTTTCCCCCGTGTTTTTTTCCGACGATTTTTTAATTTTTTGCGCACATAATATAAACAAGTCATGCAGCAAAAAATCATTTTTCGGTAACAAAAGTGATTTTACACGGAGATTTTTATTATGTATTGGGAGGAGGTACTTAGAAAAACCAGGGGATAATTCCCGATTTTCTCGGGAGTTATTTTTTCAGCTTTTCTTTCCAATATCGCCAGATGGTAATAAGCTCGCCGGGAAGGTCCCAGCGTTTTTGTTCCTGCATGTTTTCCCAGGCTTTTACGCCGTATTCATAAAAGTTGTCGTCGTTTTTTATGGCAGCAGAAACGATTAACTCTATGTCGTTTTGGGTAAGAACTCCGTCAAAAGCGGTGCACCATTTTTGGTAGACGTGGCAGGGATTTGCATTGTCAAAAGTATAAAAGCCAGGAAGGCGGTAAATGGGGCACATTTTTGAGATACCTAATTTGACCGCAAGCCTTGCAAAGATTTCTTGATACCATTTTACCCCGTAGCGTCCACCAAAAAGCCCATTATCCCTCTGTTTTTTTTCTATTTTTCTCTGTGTCTGAAAGATTTTTTCTGCAAGCTGGCACTGATATTCATCATCTGGGTCTGCAGATATTGTGAAAAATTCTATTCGGGCAAGTAAAATGCAGTTTTTAAGGCTTTCCTCGTATTTCTTCGGACGGTTTTTCTTCATTTACGCTTCGGTTGCTTCACGGTTTACGGAACAGGAATTTCCAGTTGCACTTCCGTTCCTGTATCAGGGGAGCTGTTTACGGTAAGAGTGCCGTCCAAAAGTTTCGCCCGCATTTCCATTCCGCTCATGCCAAAGTGAGATGAAGCGTCAGTCGGTGGTAGCTGGTTTGCAGAATCGAAGCCCTGGCCGTCATCAAAAATCATAATGCGAATCAGGCCGCCAGCTTTCTGTTGCCCGCTTATCCGTCTGATTACAACACTTGTCTCTTCAGCCTTTGCGTGGGTCCGGGCATTGTTCAAAGCCTCCTGAACAATGCGCAGGATATGATGCTTTTGTTCAGTGGTAAAATCGTCCAGAGAAAGGTCTGGGGCAACAAAAAACTTGCAGGGGATTTTACTCTGGGCGTAAAACTGCTCACACAAATCATTGATGACAGTCTTAAAGGGAATGCTTGCAAGGGCGGGAACAGAAAGATTCTGAATTATGACCCTCAGTTCCTTCTGGTTTTTCTTTTCCATGCTGATGATTTTTTCAAGTTTAGAAAGCAGATTTGTGTCCGTGCAGCAGTCTTTAAGTTCCCTTTGGGAAAGCAGCAGGGCTTTTATGTTCTGGCTTACCGTATCGTGCAGCTCCTGACTGATTCTGCGGCGCTCTTCTTCCTGCACGGCAATTGTTTCTTCGATAAATTGCCGGTTGTCCTTAAGATTTTTGCGGGATTTAATGTTGTGAATCAAAATTGCCAGAAGGATGATAAAGGCTGCAAAGGTAAGCACAACAAGAAAGATAAAAAATGAGGTGTAAAGACTGAGGGCGGAAGTTAAATCCTGCAAATCAAGCTCTGTCATTTACGTAGCCCCGAATATATACCGTAAGCAGCAAAGGTGCAGATAAATCGGTCTAAAAGCGTAATTGGAATGCGGGGTAAAAGATAGGACAAAAATACGCTGAAATTCAATTTCTGAAAGATAAGAGAAATATCGTCGATTGCAGAAAAACCAGATGCTTTTTCAAAAAGCGGGCGGATAAAGGTGTCCAGTGCGCTTGCAGAGAATGAACTTACAAAGGTTGAAAAAAATACGATTATCAGAAGGTAAAGAAGGGTGACGCGGCGGTTAAAATGAAATTCCTTTTTGTTGCGGCTGAAAAGCCAGCTAGCTATTACAATGAGAATTCCGCAGATTGCGTATAAAAAATCATATAAGAAGATTTCGCTGCCGGTCATAACGCAGCGGAGAAGTGTCATAACCGGGTTAAAAAGGGTGGCTACGATGATTCCGGGAATAAGGCCTGCATAAAAAGTAATTGCCACGGTAAAAATTGTGTCTAAAAAGGCCGGGAGTTTGAGGGCGGTGGCCAGCATTGCGCTTGCAATGTTCAATAGAAGAGCAAGGAGGCATAAAAGTCCTGTGAATGCAAACTTGTTTGATTTCATAATCTTCCCATTTTTTCAAGAAACTGGAGTTTATTTTCTACTCCTGCCTTATCATACAAAATTGTCAGGTAATTTACGACAGTTTTTTCTGCAATTCCAAGGGCGGTGGCAACTTCGGCATTGGTATTGTGAATTGTCAGCGTGTCGGCAACAAGCTTTTCCTTTTTTGTAAAGGTTTGAGTGATGTCGCGCACTTCCAGAAGCCCGGTTACAAGCTCAGCCTGGATATACGTTCCGCCCTTTGCCACCGAGTCGATTGCCGCAAGCAGAATGAATTCATCCGCCGTTTTTGAAACAAAGCCTTTTGCACCCACAGACGGACTTGTTGCGTGTTCAACAAAGCCGCCCGAATCGTGGCTGGAATAGGCGATGCATGGAATGCTCAGTCGGGAAAATTCTTTGATGATGTCAAAACCAGAATTTTCCATCTGCGAATCTAAAGACTTAAATGAAATATCAACGACCGCAAGAAAATCATCAGCTTTAAGACTTTTTCTCTCAAACTGATTCTGGATTTCCTTACAGTCTTCAACGTTACCTGCCTGAAATTCCACCTTATAATCCGAATGATTTTCTATCCAGTTTTTAATTCCGTTCAGTAAGAGTGCATGATCATCAACAAGAATTATGCTTTTTCTCATACACACGATTATACTATGAAAAATGAATGGTTTTGTAGGGGAGCTACTCCCGAAATTTTCGGGAGTGTTGCAAAAAATAGCTTAGAGCAAGTCAACTTCTACTTTGTAACGTTTTTCTGATATTGTAGCAACAGAAATAAAAAAAGCTGCCCTGGAAGTTTGTAATAACTTCCAGGACAGCTCCTCTATTCCATAAAAGGTACTTATGGAGACCTTACACTTTGAACAAATCGATTTGTTTGCCGATCTTGTCGATTGCCGTTTGAACACTCGTTGAAATTTCTCCAAGCTGTGTTCCTGTGGCATTGATTTTTTGAGCTCCCTGTTCCATTGCATCCATGCTTTGCTGCATGTTTTTAGTTACGGTCTGCAGAGAGTTCATCTCATCCATAATCTTTTTGTTTTTATTTGCCATTTCATGAGAAGCAGTACGTACTTCAGAGGTACTGTTGTTCATGCTTTGCAAAGCATCACTAATTTGTTTAGAACCAGCATTTTGCTCTTCCATGGCTGACTTGATCTGGATAACCAATTGATCGGTATCGCGGATTTTGTTTGATACGTCAGAAAATGCCTTGCTAGATTCTGTAGAAGCAGCTACTACTTGCGAAATGGAGTCTTTGATTTTGTTAAGTTGCTCACCGATCGTGCGAGATTGTGATGATGAAGTTTCTGAAAGTTTACGGATTTCATCTGCAACAACACTAAAACCTTTACCAGCTTCGCCTGCGTGGGCTGCTTCGATAGCGGCATTCATAGCCAGTAAGTTTGTTTGCTCAGCTATGTTTGAAATGGCAAGATTTGCTTCCTGTAGCATTTGTGACTGTTCTTCTATTTGTTTGATACGGTCATTTACATCTTGCTGCTTGTTAAAACCAGTTTGTGCATTTTCTGATAACACAGTGAAGGATGCTGCCATCTTGTCCACGGAGGTATTTACTGAAGAAATGTTACCAATCATTTCTTCAACAGCTGCAGAAGCTTGTGTTACACCAGAGGCTTGACCTTCGATAAGACCATTGAGTGTGGTGATATTGTCTGTAATTTCATTAACGGCTCCAGCTGTCTGTTGGACGCTGTCCGTTTGTGTCAAAATTTGACTGTGGATATTATCAATGTTGGTAATGATCTGATCAATTGCTGCAGTTGTATGATTGGTGCCGTCGGTGAGAGATTGACCGTTCTCCGTAAGATTTACTTTTGTTTGTTTGACATCGGTAATAATTTCCTGCAGCTTATCAAGGAAAAGGTCAAAGTGAATAATCAAGTCACCGATTTCGTCTCTGATAAAGAGCTTACATCGTTTTGTAAGGTCTGCATCTCCTGTTTCCATCTCTTTGAGGAAGTTTGTAACATTGTAGATACGCCACATGAGCCATCTGATAAAGAAAAAGTTCCACGTTATCAGAATTACAACAAGCAGGATTACGGTAGGAACAACAGTTTTAAGAACTTTTACATAGGTTTGATTTATGACTGCAAGTGGTTTAGCAATAAATGCCATACCAGTAACCGTCGTAGAATCACTTGCAAAAAGAGGAAAGTAGACAGATGAATAGTCTGAGCCTGCTATTATGTTGTATCCTTTGTATGGGTATCCGTTTTTGAGTACCTGATCTACTATCTTTTGATTGTCAAGCTTTGTTCCTACAAGGGAAGATCCATTTTCACCCTTAAGTGTTGTCGAAATTCGTGTGTTAGCTTTAAATAGGGTACACTCTACATCATAAGAGCCCTGAATCATGTTTGTTAATGCGCCTTTTGTAAGATCATACCCGGTAACGACACAGCCAGTGAGCTCGTCATCTATATAGATTGGATTAGCGGCAACGATTGCATATGTTATGCTGCCGATTTCTTCGATACTTGAAGTCTGATCACCTTGCAATGCTATTTTTGTGACAGAAGAATTAGCAAATGAAGCGTTTGCATCAATGTTAAGGGCTCCCCCAGAAAATGATTTCATATCTGGAGCAATTATGGCGATGAAGTCGACATCAAGCTTTTCATTTACGTCATGTACTGCTTTTTGTAGCAAATCAGAATCAGATTCTGATAATGCAAGTTTGAGGTCATGCCAGCCTGCTATCAGTGCTGCATCGGATTCAGCTGTGATTTGCCAATCATACAGTGTTTCTTTGAATCCTGATTCGATAAAATCAAAGCTTGCATTGATGTAGTTTTTCATACCTCGGTTAAAAGTTACGATTGATATTGCTGTTGCTATAGCTACGCCTAAAATGATAGAGCCGCCAATACGGACAACTAGTTTTGTAAGAATTTGTATGCCTCGTTTGGCAGTTGTGTCAAACCTGTCTAGTTCCTTTCTTGCCATGATGCCACTCCCCTGCGAATAGTTTTAAAATAGTTATATTTACTGTCTTCAGTATCGGCTAAATTTAAAATTTTGTAAACATATTGATAATATTAATTGAAAAAAATTATTTTTTTTTCTACATGATGAGGTGGTACTGAAGCCTGTAAAATAAAAAGTACGCATATTGTTTGGAATTAACTCGAGATCGAATGGTAACGCTTTTATTACTCACAATTATCTGTGCTTACTACTATTTTGCTGATTTATATAGTATAGTAAATAGTATAACCGAAAATTGCCGGGTAGGTAAGAATATCTAATTTTATTCCTATATATGATTATCGTCCTGTTTAAGATTTTATAAAGACGTATTTTGAAGAATGAAGGAAAATCGAGAGGGGAACTGAATTTGAAAATGCGACGGTTAAAAGCCCGATCAACAAAGTTGTATATTTCGGGCTTTTAAACTCACCTGGTATTCGTGATACCGATTACACCTTGAACAAGTCAATTTGTTTACCAATCTTTTCAATGGCAGTTTTTACAATGCCTGATACATCGGACAGTGTTGTTCCTGTCTCGTTAATCTTACGTGCACCAATTGACATCTCCTCCATGCTGTTCTGCATGCTTTCGGTAGCGTCGCGGAGGTTGGTCATTTCAGACATGATACGTTCATTACGCACGGCCATATCTTTTGATGCCGCACTGACTTTTGTTGTACTTGAGGTCATGTCATGCAGTGCGTCACTAATCTGTTTTGATCCGGCATTCTGTTCTTCCATGGCGGCCTTGATCTGGATAACCAGCTGGTCGGTATCTTTAATCTTGTTAGACACCTCAGAAAATGCCTTGCTGGATTCTGTAGAGGCCGCTACTACCTGAGAAATAGAATCCTTGATCTTGTTAAGCTGCTCACCGATGGTGCGAGACTGTGATGATGAGGTTTCTGACAGTTTGCGGATTTCGTCAGCAACAACACTAAAGCCTTTACCGGCCTCGCCAGCATGAGCTGCCTCAATAGCGGCGTTCATGGCGAGCAGGTTTGTCTGCTCTGCAATGCTTGATATGGCAAGGTTTGCTTCTTGCAGCATCTGAGACTGATCTTCAATCTGCTTGATACGCTCGTTTACATCTTGTTGCTTGTTAAACCCAGTCTGTGCGTTTGTTGTCAATGATTCGAATGACTCTGCCATTCTTTCTACAGAGTGATTGACAGAGGAAATATTACTGACCATTTCTTCAACCGCGGCAGAAGCTTGTGTTACACCTGTTGTCTGGTCTTGAATAAGTTGGTTCAGTGTAGAAATATTGTCGGAAATTTCATTAACAGCAGTGGCGGTCTGACGGACACTATCTGACTGCGAAGTAATCTGCGAATGGATACCGTTAATGTTTGCGATAATCTGTGTAATAGAACTGGAAGCATCCTGTGTACCGCTTTCAAGGTCGCTGCCTGAAACTGTAAGCTCCTGCTTGGTACCTTTAATCTCGGAAATAATCTGCTGCAATTTATCCAGAAATGCATCAAAGTGAATGATCAAGTCTCCAATTTCGTCCCTGATAAAGAGCTTACAGCGTTTTGTAAGGTCTGCATCTCCAGTCTCCATCTCTTTAAGAAAGTTGGTTACATTATAAATACGCCACATAAGCCAGTTTACGAACGTGTATGTGATAACTATAAAGATGATGAACACAATTAAAAGAATCGGGCTTACAATAGCAAAAGTAAGATTTCTAACCTTTGAAACGATTTCCATACTCTTTGCTACATAGAGCATTCCCGTAGTTTTGTTGTTGCATTTTATCGGACGATAAGAGCTGTAATAGTTTTTGTCATGTATTTTTATTGGACCGTCATATTCTTCGCCGTTGCGGAGAACTTTCTGCAAGATCTCGTCGTTGTCCAATTTTGTGCCGAGCAATTCAGAACCAAGCGTCGTGGAAACACGTTTGTCGCCAACAAAAATGGTACATTCCACGTCGTAACTATCTGAAACAATATTTATGAATGAGTCCTGTGACATATCATAGCCACAAGCAAGACAGCCGACTATAGTGTCTTCAACCATAACAGAAGCAAAAGAAACCATTGCATAAGGAAGATTTCCGAATTCATCGAAAAGATAGCTATATTTTCCTTGCAATGCGTCTTTGATTTCTGGAATATTGGATAGATTTTGTCCTGCCGTAAAATTATAGGAGCCTTGCAAAGATACTCCGTCCATATTGAAAACTGCGATAAAATCTATGTTAGTTTCTTTTCCTACTTCGGTTAAAATGCGATTGATAGCAGAAGCATCTTCTGCCTGCACATTTTTTGCAAGTCCTTTTGTCTTTGCGTAAATATCAGACATACCTTTTATAGTTGTTTCCCAATCTGTCAACGTGCTAAAACAACCGTTTGCTGTGTGAATCAGGCTCTTTTGAGCATCTTCTTTTAAAAAACGATTGCAGATGCTTAATGTTAAAGTCAATGTACCTGCTACACAAAAAACTGTTGCTGAAACAAATAATGTTATGAGCTTTGATTTTATTTGCCATCCTCTTCTTGCGTTTTTCTCGAATCTGTCGAGTTCCTTTCGTTGCTTCTTCATAAATCGCTCCTGATGTAAACATTGTTTTGGTTCGGGTATATGCAGTTGTGCAATAATAATTGTATACTACTATTATAAACCCTAAATTAGTTAAAATCAAAGGATTTGTATAAATAAACTGAAAAATAGTTTTTTT
>JAILIC010000051.1 GCA_024695475.1 Treponema sp. | reverse complement strand
CGCTTACTATTAGAAAACTTGAAAAATTCTTTCGCAATAACCGAGAGATACAGATAAAAGATTTTGATGATTTTAAGTGGGATAACTATTAGTATGAGATACTTTTAGTATTATATGTTATAATTGATTAATAGGAGAAATCATTATTATAGAAGCTATGTTTAAATTTTTAATAAATGTGGGTAAAGCCCTTATCTTGGCATTGTGTTTTACTTCATGTGCTTCAATAAAGCATGTAGGAACAAATGCTGTTGCAAATATGCTTTCTGGTAGTGATAAGAAAGGCAATCCGATAAAAAGAGCATCGTCTGATGCAGATATCATGTCAGTTGTTACCGGTGAAAATGATCCAATACTGGTTGGAGAGTTTTTTCCTACTGCATTAAAAATGTATGAAATTATGCAGGCTACGACTCCAAAGCATCAAGGTCTGACAGTTACCTGTGGTATGTTAAATGTAATGTATGCAAATGCTTTTATTAAGGCAGCTGCAGATAAAATGAATGATGATCAATATGATGTAAAAAACGAAGAATATAAGCGTGCTGTATTACATTATGTACGCGGACGTGATTACATTCTTAATGTTTTTGAGGCTCGATACCCCGGTTTTAAGTCTGTTCTGATGTCTTCTGATGAAGAAGGTTTTTCAAATGCCGTTACTAAATTAAAAGCCTCTGATGTACCTGCTGCTTATTGGTGTGCTGCAGGAGCTCTAGGAGCTTTTGCTTTAGATCCGTTAAATCCTGATATTCTTGGATCGCTCAGAAACTTTGTTATTTTAATGCAACATGCTGCATATCTTAATCCTCAGTTTAATGATGGGGCTATTTTGCTTGCTTTGGCTGCCTTTTATGTTGCTGCTCCTGCTGATTTTGGTGGCGATTATGAAAAAGGCATTGCATATTATGAGCAAGTACAAAAAATGAATAATGGAAAATCCGCCGCTGCTTATATGGTCTATGCAGAGTCTGTTTGTATTTCTAAAAATGATCGACAGGGATTTGAGAATGCATTACATACTGTATTAACTATCGATCCTGATGAAAATCCCTCAAATAGATTGATAACGTTGCTGTATCAAGATAAAGCTCGTTATTTATTATCTAGTGTAGATAATTACTTTATCACATGGTAAAATTATATCACTTATAGGGAGTTTATGATGTTGGCTAAAAAAGTATTTTTGCTATGTATGTGTTTTATGGGACTTTTTGTGCTCCAGACACATGCTCAGAAAATGACAATAAAACTTGCATCGATTGTGCCTAGTAGATCTAATTGGGATGTAGAACAACATGCTATAGCTCAAAAGTGGTATCAAGTTTCTGGTGGTCAGATTACGCTTCAATACATGAATGCTACTGCAATGGGAGGTGAAGCGGGTGTTATCCAGAAATTAAATTCGATTAGACCTGGGCAGAAAGCTCCTATTAATGGTGCTATTTTTACTAGCTTGGGAATGTATACGCTTGCCCCTGAATCTAATATTTTAACGACTTGTGTTCCCTTTTTATTTAGAAATCAAGAAGAAGTGCATGTGATGCTTGATGCGTATGCAAAGGACATGCAAAGAGCTATTAACGAAAAAGGATATGTTGTGTTGGGATGGTTTAGTGTTGGGTGGGCCTATTTCTTTACTAAATCTCCAGCACATTCTTTGGGCGAATTGAAAAAAATGCGTCTTTGTGTGGGGAATATGACTGCCCCTGAATTGACCAATGCTTTTAAAGCTGCTGGCTTTCAAACACTTGATGTACCTTATGATAAGATTTCTCAGAGTATTCGGACTCCTGGCGGTATTGAAGGATTGTATACGTTGCCTATGTATGCATATGCTGCACAGTATACAAAAAGCCTTCCATATATATTGAATGTACCATTGTGTCCTGTAATGGCAGCGTTTATGGTTTCTAAAGAAACTTGGGAGAAGATTCCTGATGCTTGGAAGCCGGACTTGATTCAGGCTGTGTTAGACGCTGGCAATAAGTTTGATAATAATGCTGCTGTAGATGATGCTGAATATATTAAGCGTTGTCAGGAAGCAGGGTGTACAGTTGTCTCTTTATCCGCTGATGAGCTTAGGCGGTATGAAATGGAATTTCGTGAAGATGTTAAAAAAATGTATAGTGGCAATAATCCTGTGATTAATAAACAACTATATGATGGTATTGTGGCTTTATTGAAAAAACACCGGGGTGAATAGGTTGCTCAGAAAAATAGAAAATGCAGTTTTAGAAATCCTGATAATTGGCTTATCTGCTTTACCGCTTATTTTTAAGTTTTTTCAAAGTAAGTTGCATATACAAATTCCTGATACTGATGCTTTTTTGATGAATCTTGTTTTTATGTATTCCTGTTTTGCAGGAGTAATAACTTGGCAGGATGAGAGACATCTCTCTCTTGCTTCTTTTGTCTCAAAGCTTCCTGAAAGTATTTGCCATACCTTACAAGCAATATGCTCTGGAATAGTAGCTGCTTTTGTTGTTGCCCTTTTTTTTGATTCGTTTTGTCAGTTGGTAAATCCTGACCAACTGGTGACTAAAGTACTGGGAATACCATTAAAGTTGTTTTATTTCTTTTTGCCTTTATGCTATGCCCTGATACTTGTGCAGATGATACAAAAAAAAGAACATGTGATTGCTATAGGTGTGGGATCCTTTTGTGGCTTACTGATAGCGATGGGACCTATAACAGGAATCTTCTATTATGTATTTGAAATGGAATCTGTCCCTGTACTTTCGGTAATAAATGATATATGGCTTTCGATTGCTGAGTTTGCAGTATTGCCTTTTACTATTGTACTAGTTATTACAGCCTTTATGGGAATACCGCTATTTATTGTAATAGGCATGGTTAGCTATGTTTGTTTTTCCTATTCAGGGGGGTATGTAGATGTTTTACCGTTAGAAACTTATCGTATTTTAACAGATAAAAGTGTTGCAGCTATTCCTCTTTTTACTATTGCTGGTTATATATTGTCGCAAGGCAGTGCTGGTAAGCGTTTTGTTGCAGTGTTTAATAGTCTTTTTGGCTGGTTTAAAGGTGGTTCTGTTGTTGCATCTGTTGTCGTTTTAACTTTTTTTACAACATTTACAGGTGTTTCAGGTGTAACAATACTTGCATTGGGGTATCTCCTTTCAAAGATACTTGTTGGTAGTGGATATACGCAAGATTCTGCTGAATCTTTGATAACGGCAAGTAGTGCTTTAGGATTATTATTTCCTCCAAGTGTTGCTATCATAATGTATGCTACAACAAATTATTTTTCTGTTGACGTTATGGATTTGTTTAAGGGGGCTATTTTCCCGGGTATTCTTATGTCTTTGGCCATGATTATTACAGGTGTTTTTTTTGATACGAAAACAGAACGATCTTCTTTTTCGTTACAGAATTTGCTGTTATCGTTAAAAGACTGTGTATGGGAATTATGTCTTCCTGTACTGATCTGTTTTTGTTATTTTTCAGGGCGCTTTGATTTATTTGAGTCGGCTTCACTAGCTGTTATATATACTTTTTGTGTTACTACGTTTATACGTAATGATTTTTCAGTCAAAAAAGCTTTTTCAGTAGTTGCTGAAAGTATACCAGTTTCAGGAGGTGTTCTTTTTATTTTGGGGGCAGCATCTGGTCTATCTTATTATATGCTTGATGCTGATATTCCTGGTAGATTCACGGCATTTATTACGCAATATGTAACAAATAAATATCTTTTTCTTATTTTGATGAATGTTTTGTTGCTTTTTGTTGGATGCTTGATGGATATCTATTCTGCAATTCTTATAGTCTCACCGTTATTATTGCCAATAGCGGAGTCTTTTGGTATCAGTACTGTTCAAGTAGGTGTCATTTTCTTAATGAATCTTTCGATCGGATTTTTGACACCTCCTGTTGGCATGGATTTATTTATAGCTTCTTATACTTTCAAAAAACCAATTGGTAAGGTAATACGAGGTGTTTTACCATTTCTTGCAATTCAGTTTGTAGTTTTGAT
>JAILIC010000055.1 GCA_024695475.1 Treponema sp. | reverse complement strand
TTCCATCATGTGGCGGAAGAGGTCACGGTCTTCTGCAATATCAATAGAATCAATTGAAGTACCAAGAATGTTTACACCGTTTTCCTGAAGTTCGCGGGCAATGTTGAGTGGAGTCTGTCCACCAAACTGTACGATAACTCCAAATGGCTTTTCTTTTTCGTAAATCTGAAGAACATCTTCTGTTGTAACTGGTTCAAAGTAAAGTTTGTCTGATGTGTCATAGTCAGTAGAAACAGTTTCTGGGTTACAGTTTACGATGATTGTTTCGTAGCCCATTTCCTTAAGCTGCATTGCGGCATGACAACAACAGTAGTCAAACTCAATTCCCTGTCCGATTCTGTTTTTAATGAAGGAGGGGGAAGTCTCCCCCTCGCTCCCAAGTCCTCACTTCGTTGCGGTCTTGTCCGCTACCCTCTCTGCGGGGACACCCCGCAACGCCCCAAAGAAAGGTAAATTGCTTCGCAATTTGCTATTTTATCCCGCCCAGCCCGCCCTATGTTCCTAAGAAAGAAAAACTATCCACAAAAACAAAATTCTGTGTTATATTATAAGTAATTCACAGACAGGAGGCAAAATATGGCAGCAATGGCATTAAGACAAAAGGCAATTAATTATATTGATACTTTAGATGATGAACAGACTCTCAGCGTTATAATGTTTATAGAATCTATGCCTCGAAAAAATGGGCCTCTTCAAAACTCAAAAACTCCAGAACAGCGTGCAAAAGCAAAACAGGCACTAGATGAACTTTTTGCAATGGGCCGTCCTGCAAAACATGAAATCAGTCTTAACGGACGTAAAGAAGCAGCCCAAGCAATGCGGAGAAAATATGAAAGTCTTAATTGACACAAATATTCTTCTTGATGTAATTCTACTCCGAGAGCCACACTTGGAACTTTCAAGACGTGTATTACAATGTTGCCTGTCTCTTGTTGACGGTTATATTGCAGTACATACTTTCTCAAATATGTTTTACATTCTCCACGAAACAGAAGATTTTTCTATTGAAGAATGTCGTAATGTCTTTAACAAATTCCTTTATGTTTTTGATGTAGCTTCGTTGGATAAATCAGATGTGATTGCCGCTGTAAATAACGAAGCCTTTGCTGATTTGGAAGATTCTATGCAGCACCAATCTTCCATAGCTTGTAAACTTGATTATATCGTTACGCGAAATATTGAAGATTTTGAGAATGCAACTGTACCAGCCGTTACACCAGAAGAATTTTTGCAATTAGTCCATTCAAAAAATTAAAAATTTGCAGTTTCCCTATTCTTTAATAGGTCTTTTTTCCTTAAATCCATTATTACTGTTTTTGTAAATTCTTCTGCCCCAATATTATTCAAGTGATCACCATCAGAGAAAAATTCATGATTGTTAGAAAAATACTCATCTCGTGAATAATCAAGATAAATTAAACCTTCATATTTAGAAGTTAAATCTTTGGAAAATTGTTCGAACGTTGGGAAGAAATCTACATCATTTTCATATATTTGGTTTAATACATCTGTAACTGGAGTTGTTACTAAAACTGGAATTAATTCATGAGTCAAGCATAGGTCTATCATTGAAGATATTTCTGAAATATTCATATCATATCCTATTTTACCTTTTTCACCTTCTGAACTGGTCCAGTCTTTATGTTTTTTTATACAGTAATCATGAAGTTTCTTTTCGTCCATAAAAGTCGTTCTATTGTAATATGGGTTCATAGTTTCAACTGGAACATCACGAATAATTTTCAAAATATTCATTTTCGCTGATAGAAGTGGAAATTTATTATAACAAACATCTTCCGATAGAGACCAAGAATCCAGACTTGATTTTGGCAGTATACGATAATATCTACTGCGGTATACTGAATAATCTGGTCTGCGAGTTATGTCAAAATATGAAATCAATATTATTACAACACCTTTTTTTTCAAAATGATCAATATATTTTCTTAGTATCTGAAGATCATAATAATATGGTTGCGATGATAATGCAAAATTATAACATTTTATGTCATGGATATTATCATACTTGAAACCAAATAAACCGTGGCTGCTACCAAGATTTCCAAGTTTAATGTTATAAGGTATGTCATTGAACTTATCGACATTATTTTCGCCTTTCCAATAATTTGTACGAATATATAATTGATTTACGATTGCTAATGGACTTAAAACCAATACTAATAGAAGAATTAACTTAAGAATAAAACGCTTCATTTTTTAGATTCCTAGAAATTGTTATAAATGAAATTACTTGATAATCCAAAGTTTCCAAAAAGGATTAATGACATAACTAATATTATGTAAATACACCAACGGATAATTCCTTTTTTTTGCTTTATAAAACTAAGCCCATCTTTTTTCTGAGTAATTAGTTCACAGAATAAGAAAGTACACATTAATAAACATAACAACGCCATTCCTGTGAAACCTCCAAATTTATCATCATTTAACGCAAACAGTGCTCTAATGGCTTCTTTAATTCCTAATTCGCCCTTCATCACAAAGAACTGTCTAATGTTCTGGGGAACTTGTGCTATTTTACTGATTATAATTCCTGCTTCTTGAAGATTATCTGAACGGAAAAAAATCCAGGCAAATGTTACAAGACAGAACGTAATAAAGATTCTTATGAATGACGGAACTTTTATTTTTTCCCAGAACGATTTTGTAGCTCTACCGATACATTGGAAGATTCCGTGTAATAATCCCCAGATAACAAAATTCCATGTGGAACCATGCCAGATTCCGCTTACTAAAAAAGTAATCAGAATATTCAAATAAATA
>JAILIC010000034.1 GCA_024695475.1 Treponema sp. | reverse complement strand
TTTGCCCTTTCGATGAACTCTTCTACAGTTTTATAAGGAAGCTGATCCCCAGTTTCTTCAACAGGAACCATGTTCAAGCCGGCAGCCTCGCAGAAAGCCTGCATCTTTTTAAGACCCAATCGTTTTCCCTGGTCCATATCCCGCAGAGTAAACACGTACCATTCGGCAGTCACAAGCTTGAGCGGATTCTTCTGAATGCCTTCTCCGCAGAATTCGCCCTGAACAGCAACGTTTTTTAAGCCAACAGCCTCAGCTCCCTTTTTGATTTTCTCAATCACATTATGCTTATGGACGAACTTCCAGGCTGGGCTAGTCTCATCATCAGCAATTTCGTAATTCCTTGAGCAAACTCCAAAATCACCGTCAATCAAATACATAGTCACGCTGGTTCCATCCATCTTTGTTGAGATGTAGTAAGGAAGTCCCTTAATCTCATCAATCAAGCCAGGTTCCGCCTGAACTCGGATTTCATCAGTCTTTGGAATTCCGTGAGGAAAGTCTCCTATAACTCGTCCGCTTCCGGTAGCAATTTCTGCAACTTCCCATTTCTTTACGCCAAGCTGCTCGCTAACAATATCGCCGGTTTTCCAGGCAACTCCATCAAGCGGCTTGATCCCATCCAGAATGGAAAGCGGCAAAACAAGTCCCTGTGAAACCTGACCCCGGAAGTTTCTGGTCTTCATCAAAAATCCTTCGCCATTCAAATCGTTGCTTCTGTAGCATCCGTCACGTAAAAACTCGAACTCCGGCTTTACCGGCAAAAATGCATCCACTTCAAAATAAACGCATAAATCGTATTTCTTAAACTCGCCCTTTTTGGCAACGCATTTCCATCCCAAAACGGAAACGACTTCTATCCTGTCAGCCCCTTCTATCGGCTGTACGTCCCAGATAGTCTGGACACTTGCTAATTTCCTCATGATATTTTCCTTAATTGATATAGGAGGGGAAAGCCTTCCCCTGGGCTCAGCCTAAAGTCTTCGCCCACCCCTTCTAGCGGGGGATACCCCCGCAACTCCCCCACGCATCTCAAGGGAAAAGAGGCTTTTTGGCAATCAATAAATGTAACGGTATTATTAGTTTAAGATTAGAAACTCAGTCTGTCTGTAAACCATTAATTTAAAACTATGGCTTACAGACAGAAAAGATTAGGCACTCAGGCGCAATTTGCAATCGTTACAATTCTTGTTGCAGAGCTTTTCAATCTTGTTTGAAACGCATGAAACTTCAACTTCAATCATGCGCTGAATTACAATCTCTTCGACTGACTTCTCAAACAAGTGAGCAAGCACCAGCAAGTTGTCGATTGTTGGAATTGACTTTCCACTTTCCCAGGCATAAACAGCCTGCGGATATTCAAAACCGAATACAGCCTGAATATCGTGGACAGTATATCCCCTTTTGATTCTGAGTGATTTGATTTGTGCACCGGTTGCTTTCAGATCAACAACCGGCCTTTGAATAGTTACGGTTCTCATAGTTCATTTCTCCATCAACAAAAACTCCATTATCTTTTATGCCTGCACTTAGCAAGCCATAAATCCAAGGTGTGCGTAGAATTGGCGAATAGCATCTCTTTTTGCCAGTCATTGCACGAGATAATTTTGTAATGCCAAATGTGTCTGTGCTCATTACGCACTCCTTTCATAAAAGATATTTTTACGCCAACGGCGCAGCGGGTTTTTATCTCAGGCTTAGTAAACCAATGAGACACGGCGCTCGGCTTCTTAGGGCCAGCGACTTTAATTTGTATTTTGTATTTTCAGTATAATTTATTGTCAAATAAATTTCATTAAACTTGCAGTTTAAAATTGCGAGATTTTAAGAAGATGAGGGGTATTCTTGAATTACCGATTATTTGGTTTTAACAGCTCAAATTTGTAGGAATCCTACAAATTAGGCACTTTTAGACGGATGAAATCATGGGAAAGTGGTTGTTTATACTGTTTTACAGAATATTCTCTTCTTTCAAAGAATCATAAAGTTTATTCAAATTAATTCTATCTACAAAACCATAGCGAATTACGGAAAGGCCAAGTAAGAAAAAGATTTTATCTTTGTTTTCCTCAAGAAAAGCCTTCTGCTCCTTATCAGCTTTATTATACATATCGTTATAATACCATTTCGCCTGATCAAATGAAGATAAAGTCAAAAGTTTTAAATCTCCCATCACATCAAAATACTTTTCAAGAGCTTTATTAATATCACCAGCTTTTATTGCCTCATCAATCCATTCAGGCATAAGTTCTGTAAGACAGGCAGCATTTATCATTCCAAAATCCTGAACTCGCCCTTCTTCAATATCTGCAAGCCCTTCAAGCAATTGATTTACAAGAGTTCTATAAGTTCTATATTCAGATGTATTTTCGCGCACTTGTAAATCTGAAAAATCAACCTGCTTCAAAACATACAAATCTTCTACGTGACAATTATACAGTTTAGACAAAATATCAAAATTTTCGATATAAGGAATATTCTTACACTTTTCATTTTCCCAGGCGTAAATAGCGACAGGAGTCTCAAATCCGAAAATCTCCTGCAACTGCTTAACGCTATAACCATTTTTATTGCGCAAATCTTTTAGGAGTCTCGAGGTTGCCGGTATATCAACGACAGTTCGTTTTGCTGGTTTAAGTGAATAAGAATATCCCATACGCACATTATAAAAGGAAACCCCAGAAAGAAATAGTAAACAGTTAGTTTAAAAACACTTCATAATACGTGAAAAAAATAGTGAAGTACAGTGAAGTAATACTTCACTGTACTTCACTAAAAACTTCATTTGTAGTACAGTGAAGTTAAGAGGTGCTTATGCTGATTGAAGAATTAATTCTAGGAATAAACATTGAAGATACTCAAAATGAGTACAAAAGAATCATTGAAGAAGGTAAATCCGAGGATTCTGGAAAGGCAAAAGAAATTGGCTGGCTAAAAACGCTTGTTGCTTTTGCAAATACATTTGGCGGAACTTTATATGTCGGAGTAGATAACAATACTCATAAAATAATTTCTTTAGATCATGATGCAGCCGATAAAACAATTTTGATGATAAATCGCCAAATTAAACAGAGAATTGAGCCTTCTATTTCATATTCAATAGATACCATACCAATAAAAGAAGCTGAAAAATCGACAAGATATATTTTAAAGATATCTGTAAATAAGAATACAATACTACCTGTTACCTTACATGAAGAAAATCTCATCGGAATCTATATTCGAAGTTATGGAAGTTCTCTTCTGGCTACCTCTGAACAAATCAGAGAATTAATTCTTTTAAGCGATAACAATCCTTTTGATCAGCCCTTTACAGAAGAAATCTTTAATCAAAACAATTTCAAACAAATTTTTGATTTATATAAAGAAAGAAATGATTCTGAACTTACAGAGAAAGCTTTAATTTCTGCAGGTTTTATGAATTCAGACAAGAAACTTTCTAAAGGAGCTCAGCTTTTTTCTGATAATTACAAGAGCGAAAGAACGAAAATTGTATGTACTGTTTGGCCAGAAATAACAAAAGGCAGTTCTATAGTCTTAGCTTCAGAAGAATTTGAAGGAAATCTGGTTGACTCAATTAAATTTGCAACACATTTCATTCAGAGTCACTCTGTAACAGGATTTAAAAAGATTGATGAAAGTCGAATTGATTATTTTTCATATCCCGCCCGATCGATTACTGAAGGTATTGTTAATGCAATTGCTCACAGAAATTACTTCATTCTGGGAAGTCAAATTGAAATTAATATGTTTAAAGATAGACTGGAAATCACTTCTCCAGGAGCATTATTAGGCGTTGTAGCTTTGCAAAAAGAAAAGAATATTTCATCTATTATTCCTCGTCGTAGAAATGAAGTTATCTGCAATATTTTAGAATATCTTCGCTTTATGGAGTCAAAGGGCTCTGGATTCGATAAAATTGAACAGGATTATGCAGGTAAAGGAGAAGCTTTCAAGCCATTCATTTCTTCAAATGGTAATTCGTTTACATTAACATTACCAAACCTTACATATTCAAATGGCGTAATCGATGAAAATTCTATTCCGAATATTAATGTAGATGGTCTTCTTACAGGAAAGAATGACAAAGCGATTTTATCATTCTGTTTTGCAAAAGCACATACAGCAAAAGAAATTTCAGCGTATCTTGGAATAAAAGCATCTACATATTTTAGAAAGGAAATTCTTGATGTTTTAATAAAGGACGGATTTCTTATTGAAAGTAAGAACGGAAAATCTTCTGAGTATTTATCAAATCGAGAAAAGGTCTTTCCCGTATAACCTTCTTTTGCCAAAAGCCCGGAGGCTACCCCTCTATGCCAATATAGTTGTCGCCTAGAGAGGTGGCAAAATGAAATATACAACAAGTTTTAGGAACTCGGTGTTGAAGAAGATTCTTCCACCTTCGAATCGAAGTGTAACTTTACTTTCGAAGGAAATAGGAGTTGCAGTAGTGACAATAAACAGCTGGCTATCCAAGCTAAAAGAAGGTAAAATGTCATTGGACGAGGACGAATGATGAATGCAGAGGACAAACAGGATATTCTTGATTTCATAAATTCTCTGTTGTCCTCGGAATTGTACATCAGAAAACACTCTGCAAATATCTTGGAATCTCAGTCAGAACAATTCAGCGCTGGCGAAAAAACGGAACTGCTGACAAGCGGAAAGGTTCTGAAAGAAAGATTCCAAGAAAATTAACACCTGAAGAACGCCGGAGAATTTACCAGGAGCTCTGCAGTCCTGAATACAAGGACTTGAATCCCAATGAAACCTATAATTCTCTACTGGATAAACTGAAAGCCACGGCTCCAAATCAGGTTTGGATGCGGGATATTACATGGCTCAAAACTGATGTATGTGGAATTTACTATTACGCCTATGTCATCGAAGATTTGTATGACAGATCAATTGTCGGATGGATGATATTTGACAGCGAGTCAGATATTCATGCTGCCGAGCTGTTTGATGCAACCTGCAGAAAGGAAAACTGTCATTCACTCTTTGCAATGCAGGATGAAGTTAATTCTGGAATCCAGTCTTGTGGAACAGCTTCAAAAGCGCTCATTTCTACATCGCAGAATATGACAGAAATTTCCGCACAAGCTCAGTAGTCTGTAGGAATTCTTTCTGATGCAATGAGTAAATTCAAAGTGTAAATTACCATCTTCCTCAAAGTACAAACAGCTCACAAGTGCAACAATCTGTTACAATTGTGAGTTTAACACAACTATATATCCTCCTGTTTTACAAAGCTCAAAAAAAAGTTTAGTATAGCTATATGAAAAACAATGCTATTGCAGAAGGTTTTAGGGACGGATTTCCTATTGCCTTAGGCTATTTTACTGTTGCCTTTTCTTTAGGAATCGTTGCAAAACAGGCAGGGCTTTCCCCTTTTCAAGGTTTTTTTGCCAGTTTTATGAATAAAGCTTCAGCAGGAGAGTTTGCGTTATATAATGCCATCCAAGCAAATGTATCATATGTCGAAGTCGCCATTATAAGCCTTGTTGTCAATGCACGCTATTTGCTTATGAGCTGCGCTCTCAGTCAGAAGTTTGCCTCCAATACCCCTTTTATTCACCGTTTGGGTGTTGCGTTTGGACTAACCGATGAAATTTTTGGAATACTGATAGCTCGCAATGGCTCTATTAATCCAGCATACAGCTATTCAGCTATCTTAATTGCCACCCTCTTATGGAGCACAGGAACCGCATGCGGCATACTTGCAGGCACCTTTTTGCCGATAAACATTGTAAGCGCACTTTCTGTTGCTCTCTATGGAATGTTCCTTGCAATTATAATTCCTCCGGCAAAAAAGAATAAAGCAATAATGATTTGCGTCATTGCAAGTTTTATCTTAAGCTACGTTTTTTCCGTTTTGCCCTCTGTCACAAAAATTTCATCAGGCAATAAAACCATTATTTTAACTATAATAATTTCTGCTATAGCAGCCATCATAAAGCCTATAGAATCAGAAGAAGCTTCTTCAGGAGATAAAAATGCATAACACATACATGTATATACTTATAGCTGCTACAGTTACATATGTTATCCGAGTTTTACCACTTACATTAATCCAAAAGCCAATACAAAACCGCTTTATAAAATCATTTTTATATTATGTTCCTTATGTAACGCTTGCAGCTATGACATTTCCTGCAATCGTTGAGGCAACACAGTCTCCTATAGCAGGTATTGCAGCTTTAATTTTAGGGATTATTTTTTCTTACGTTGGATTAGGACTTTTTCCAGTTGCGTGTATTTGCTGCCTGAGCGTCTTTATCATTGAAATGTTTGTGCATTAAATTTGCCTTTCTACAGCTTTACCTTAGC
This sequence comes from Treponema sp., assembly GCA_024695475.1. GTDB lineage: Bacteria > Spirochaetota > Spirochaetia > Treponematales > Treponemataceae > Treponema_D. The sequence continues at coordinate 44,592 of JAILIC010000034.1, read as the reverse complement.
TGCAGTTTCACTCATTTACAGTATCAGAGAAAACTGCAGCTAACAATACGCAGTAATCACTTACACTTTAAACTGATCAATTTGTGTACCAATATCAGAAATAGAGTTACTCATTTTAGAAGCAATTCCATTTAAGGCTGATCCAGTCTCATTTATTTTGCGAGCTCCCACTGACATTTCATCCATACCATTTGTCATAGCCATAGTGACATTCTGCAACTGTTGAATTTCTTTCAGAATCAACTGATTACCTTCAGACATTTCTGTAGATGCATTGCGTACCGATACCGTACTGTCATTCATGTTATGTAATGCTTCGGTAATTTGTTTAGATCCCTCGTTCTGTTCTTCCATAGCAGCTTTAATCTGCATAACCAAGGCATCAGTTTCTTCAAGTTTACGGGAAACTAATTCAAATGCTGTACTTGCTTCCATTGAGGCAGATACTACATTACTAATGGAATCTTTTATGTTGGTCAACTGAACACCAATGGTCTTAGACTGGGCTGTAGAGGTTTCTGAAAGTTTACGAATTTCATCAGCAACAACAGCAAAGCCTTTACCTGCATCACCGGCATGGGCAGCTTCGATTGCAGCGTTCATAGCAAGCAGGTTAGTTTGACTTGCTATAGACTCAATAGCTGTATTTGCTTCCTGAAGCATCTCTGACTGGCTTTCGATTTGTTCTACACGTTCATTTACTGCCTGTTGCTTGTTTATACCTTCCTGGGCATTTAATCGCAGGTCATTAAATGAATGTGCCATCTTATCAACAGACTGATTTACCGAAGAAATATTACCTATCATTTCCTCAACCGCTGCAGAGGCCTGGGTAACACCACTAGACTGAGACTCAATCATATGTTCCAGAGAATCAATATTTGAGGCTATCTCATTAACTGCTCCTGCTGTTTGACTGACAGAACTATTCTGCGTTTCAATCTGTTTTTTCATGGAGTCAATATTAGCAATAATTTCCTCGATAGAACTGGCAGTGTCTTCAACACTGGCAGTCATATCCTCATCAACAACTGTAAGGTTTTTATTTGAGTCTTTGACGCTTGAAATGATAGATTGCAGTTTTTCTGTAAATTTATTAAATCCTACAACGACGTGGCCAATTTCATCTGCAGAAGTCACTTTAATTCTTCTGGTCAGGTCTGCATTACCACTTGCAATTTCTGTAATTGATTTATCAACCTCTTTCAAAGGTTTAAGACTTATGGATGTAATAATAGTACAAATAATGGCTGCAACAATAAGTATAACAACTATGACGATACACATAGATGTAGCCATGTGCTTAACACTACCAAAAAACTCATCATACGGAGCCATACAGAATACAGCCCAATTAAGTTCCTCGTTTACTGGCTGATATGAAGCAACCATCATCTTTTTTCTACTAGACTCATAAAATATTTTATATGCCTTTTTGCCTTCCATAGCTTCTAAAACAGCATCATGCATACCACCAGTAGTTGAGTCTTTTATATTCTGGCCTTCCTGAACATATTTGACATCTTTATCAGCAACAGTAGCACCAGTTTTCATATCAATGATAAATGGATGACTTTCTTTACCGATAGTAATTTCATTACAAAGATCACAAAATACATTTGCATAAAAAACTGCTGCAATAACACCCATCGGTTTTTTTGTTTTCTGGCTAATAACAGGAATAGCATAAAATACCATTAGTTTACCATTAACTGGACTAACGGTAGGATTTGAAAGATATTTTTCTCCATTTATAGCTGTCTTGAAATATGCACGATCAGAAAAATTCAACCTTTGACCATTACCTGCTACTGATATACCACTCTCATCATAAAAGGCTATATTTTCGTAATTAGCGTCAATAATCTTTGCATTACTGATTATCTTGCATTTTTCTTCAACAGGAATTGTGGGGTCTTGAATAACGGTAGTATTAGCAAGTATTTCAAGCATATGAAACTCTCGTTCAGTCTGCATAGATACTTTTTGCCCTACCTTTTCTGCAATTGTAGTGATAGTACCTTCTACTGAGTTTTCCAAAGCAGGCTTTGAAATTGAGTATGCAATTAATCCTAATAATACATTCGATATGATGACTATACCCAATAGCAACACTAGTAGTTTAGCTTTTAAACTCTTAAACTTCATTTCAAACCCCTTAAGATTAATGATACATTAATCTTATTTTAGGGCTATATAAAGCGTTTAGCAAGCAAAATCTTAAACTAATTGTAAACTTTATTTATAATATACTAAATTCTAGTATAAAACTAACAATGATAGCATGCTGCAATAGATTTAAAACCGAGCAAGGAAAAAGGTGCATCTGCCTCTTCTTCAATTTGATGAATCGTATACTGAGGGTAATATTGTTTGGCTATGGTACTATATATCTGATACTGCGAGCTACCACCAGCTAAAAAAATATTCACCTTTGTTGTTTTACCAAGAACAGCCTGAATCGCCTGAAGGACGCCGCCATTGATAACACCTTCAAGATACGATGATCTTTGATAATCCGTTGCTTTTGTAAAAAGCAATAGTGTACGCACAATATACAAAGCCCTGTTAAAGCCATAGGTACTCAAATTCTTATACCCAAGTATTACCATTTCTTCATCAACAGATGTATCAAGTGGCACCAGCCCTTCGCTCAGTATAGTTTGTTCTTTAATAGCTTTATACAATTCGCCAGTTATTGAAGAAATAATATGTACTATCGCCCCATCCTGTAACACGGCTATTTGCGTATGCGAGCCAGGCAGTACAATAGCGCAAGTATCTTTTTGAGCAATACCCTTACTCAGGATGCCCATTATCTCAGTTTCTTCACCACGCATATTATTTACGAGGTCTACATTTGAAAAATCAATCGAAATACCTTTGGGAACACTCTTGATTCCTGGAATAAAAAACAGTTTTCGGCAAAAATAGGTTGTCTCATCATACTCAAATATGTTATCTGCCAAAATACTTGGTGTTACAGGAATAGCAACATAGGGAACCTCAACAATTCCATTCTTGCTGGTTACCATACCTGACAGCCATATTGAAGAAACCTGGCTGTCATCAATATGCAAGTCTGCAAGTGTTGAACTATAGAGTGCATACAACTCTCGTACAAGATACTGCTTATCATTCTTAAGCACTGTATCTTTTGAACCTACTGCTTTTTTTGTCGTCCTTATAAGCGTACCAGAGTCATCAATAACATATATCCTTGAGTTTGTCGTTCCAGAATCAAAGTAAACCTTATACATAGTATTTTTATAGCACAGTTGCAGACTTTATGAAAGCTAATGATTTATGTACACGTTTAACCTCGACACCTTTGCAGTTGCGATCTTATACCATTCACGGTATATTTAAACAAATAACAATGATGGATCCGCAAAAACGAGGCACCAGCATAATCGTTATTGTGGAATTTTATAAAAGGGAGTAAAAATATGGACACATTGGCAATGATAAAAAATACTAAATTAGTGGCTATCGCACGTCGCGTCGCTGTTGCTGATATAGTAAAAACCGCACAGGCATTACATGACGGTGGTATACAGTGTCTTGAAATTACTTTTGATCAGTCATCAAGTAGCTGTATTCAGGATACGGCAACATCCATACAAAATGTAAAAACAGCACTGGGTGACGTCATGAGTGTCGGCGCCGGCACCGTATTGACCGTAGAACAAGCTCGCGCTGCAGCTGCTGCAGGTGCTGATTTTGCCCTTGCTCCCAGTACTGATGTTACCGTTATTGCAGAAATGAAACGACTTGGTTTGACAGCGATTCCAGGAGCATTAACACCAACAGAGATTATGACCGCATGGAATGCCGGTGCTGATATCGTAAAAGTGTTCCCTGCTGATATATTGGGAGTAGCATATATAAAAGCTATCAGAGGACCTATCAGTCATGTTCCCTGTATGGCAGTAGGTGGCGTTACTATTGATAATGTAAGAACATTCCTTGAAAATGGCTATTGCAGCTGTGGCATCGGTTCCAATGTCGTACGCAATGATTTAATCAAAGCCGGAAACTATGCAGAACTTACAGCTCTTGCAAAAGCATTTGTCGCACAAAAGCCGTGCTAAACTACACAGCTTTTATGCCCCATAAGAAAGCCTCAAGGTTATCTAAAATAATCTACTTTTATATATACTGTACTGTCTCAGTAAGGGACTTTCGAGAGCCATGATTAGGTAGTGGACCAGCTCCAGGAGCTGCATATCCTAAATCTAACGCCATCAAAATTTCTTCATTTTCTGGCAGACCTAATGCTTTTGCAAGTTTGGCAGGATCAAAGAAATTAACCCAGCAGCTATCAACACCTGCATTTTTAGCAGCAAGCAAAAGGTGAGTAGCAACGATAGTAGCATCTTCAATTCCAGAATCACGCTGTTCTCCTGGATACACAAAGACATTATTCTTATCATAGGCTACGATAAGTACGGTTCCAGCGTTATATCTGCAAGGGCAAAGGCTATCGAACTTAGCCAAGGCATCGGCAGATTCAAGGACATAAACTTTCTGTTCCTGTAAATTTTTTGCCGTAGGAGCAAGTCTACCAGCATCCAGTATTGTCTGCAAAACATCCTTGTCAATTTTACGACCATCATACTTTTTACAAGAAAAACGATCAGTTATTACCTGAGTAAATTCCATATAGTTCCTCCTTTTTTGATTCATATAGTATAACACAATGTATCATTTTTTCTATAAAATCTATTACGTATTCTAATACACAAAAAACTGTATATTTTATGAAATAAAAATATTCCATTCTGAAAAAAGCTGGTATATACTTATACTATGAAAATATTATCTTTAAAAGCTCGGTATATAATATTCTTTTCAGCAGCGCTCATTTCTTCTTTTGTTCTTCTTACATTGTTATCAGTACATGATATCATCCTCACTTCAACAAGCATCTTTGCTAATGAAGGTACCCCTATCGTACAAAAAGCTGCAAAACTCATTAACCCCACGCAGTTTAAGCAACTAACCATAAACCCTGTAGAATCAAGGGAATATGAGCAAATGCGTTTAGCTTTATACGAGTTAAAGCAGAATATAAATTGCCGCTACCTGTATACCATGGCTCCAAAAACTGATACTACTTTCGTCTATATTATTGATGGTAGTTGTGATCCATCTGATACAGATAATTTTTCACCAATCGGCAGTGTTGAAGATATTTCTTCCTACGGCCAAGCTCCGCTTACTTGTATGAAAACAAAAACCATCCAGTTTTCTAAACTTGAAAAACAAGAGGAATGGGGATGGATGATCAGCGTTTTTGCCCCAATCATCGACTCTAGCGGAACTGCAATCGGTTTTACTGCGGCAGACTTTGATGCTTCTTCTATTGTAGAAACACTCAAGCAAAGGATTCTTTTTTCTTCTCTTTTCTCTCTCATACTCCTTATTTTTGTAATGATTCTTACCTATATCTTTACTTCAGGACTCTTCAAAAAGATTAATACAGTAGCAACTTCAATTACTGAAATTGCTACTGGTAAGGGTGACTTATCGCAAAAAATTCCTGTCAAAGTTATGGATGAAATTGGAAGTCTCGGTAACAGCTGTAATGCTCTTACTTCAAGTTTAGCAAACATGATTGATTCAATAAGGAAATCAGTTACTTCTTTATCTCAGACAGGTACCGAACTTGAAACACAAACTTCAAACACCATAGAATCTGTAGGCGCTGCACAATTTGCCATGATAAAGATAACGGAACGTGCCACAAAACAAAACGAACACATGCAAAGTGTTCATGAAAATAGCCAAAAGATGGGAGAAGCTGTTACCCTTTTGGGGGAAAAATTATCAGCACAAGCTCAGGCTATCAATCAATCCTCTGCTGCTATTGAAGAGATAACTGCCAACATTCAGCACATAGATGATAATGTTGAACATATTGCTAAGAGTTATGAGTTATTAGTTCACGATACTGAATCTGGAAGAAAAGATCAAAAGACAGTAACTGACACTATCAAGAGTATTGAGGATTTATCGGCTGATTTGGTAAAAGCAAATACAGTCATCGATGATATTGCCGCTCAAACAAACCTGCTCGCTATGAATGCTGCCATCGAAGCCGCTCATGCTGGTGAATCAGGAAAAGGATTTGCTGTTGTTGCCACTGAAATTCGTACTCTTGCTGAAAACTCTGCAAAACAGTCAGCTTCTATCACGAAACTTGTTCAGTCTATCAATGAAACAATACATGATACGGTCAAAGCTTCTGGTCAGTCAGATGCATCATTCAAAAATATTTCTGCAAAAGTAGAAAGTATCAGACAAATGCTTGATGAAGTAAAAATGGGTATGGATGAAGAGCGTCAAGGTGCCCAGGAAGTTTTAAATTCCATGACAATCATCAACTCTACTACGGCCACAATTAAGTCGGCCTCCGCTGTCATGACCGAACAAAGTAAAGGTGTTGTACAAGGTATTGAAGATTTACGTACATCAATATCCGATGTTAAGGAACTTGCTGAAAGTGCAAATGAATCTATTAAACAGATAGCTGGTGACGCACAAAAATCAAGTATTGCCGCAAAGGAAAATCAGCAAACCGCTGCAACAGTACTTGATATGGTTACCAACTATAAGACAGGCAATTAAAGCCTATCAAGCAATCCGGTACATCCTGCAAGGATATCATCAAAGGTATCATCAAAATTGCCGGTGTACCAAGGGTCTGCTATATCCCGTAACGGCATAGGTGCATATTCTAATAGGAGATGCACCTTGCCATCTGGATCTCCACCACAGATGTAACGGATATCATCCATATTTTCATCATCCATGGCTAAAATCAAATCATATTCCTTATAATCATCGCGATTCATTCGGCGTGCCTGACGACGAGTAAAAGGAATACCTACTTGCAATAATTTTCGGCGTGTACCAGGATGTATGTCATTACCAATTTCTTCATTTGTTGTTGCGGCAGATGCTATAACAAATTCATTGGTTCTACCTTTTTTTGCTACTAAATATTTCATAACAAATTCAGCCATCGGACTGCGACAGATATTACCATGACAAATGAATAATAGTTTTTTCATATATCCTCTACCAAATCTTATTTTACATGACTGTCCATATATGCCATCATGGCATTTGCAGCACGTTTTGCTTCTTCAACTGCATGAACAACGGTATCAGAACCATGAACAACATCTCCAGCGGCAAAAATACCAGGTACTGTTGACATCATGTTTTCATCAGTCAATACCAGACCTTTATCTGTTGCCTGTAAACCTTCAGTTGTCAGTAACAATTTATTTTTTGGTCCCTGACTTACCGCAATGATTGTGGTATCGGCTTCAACCTGTTCAAGCTCATCTTCATAACCGGTAACTTTATCATTCTCGTCAAAGATTGAAGTCTTGAATACCGGACCTTTTTCAGTAATTTCAGTTATTTGTTTACCAAAGACAAAATCGGCTCCTTCAAGTTGTGTATACTGAAATTCATGTGAACTTGCAGCAACTCGCTTGCCACGAGCATATAAGGTAACCTTTGTTGCTCCATTTCGCAAAGCAGTGCGGGCGACATCCATTGCCACGTTACCCATACCAATAACGGCTACTTTTTCTCCCAGATTATATACTCCTGGGTTTGCCAGATAATCAATGCCAAAATGTACATTGGCAAAACTTTCACCGTGTATACCTAGTGTTTTTGGACGCCATACACCTGTTCCAATAAATATAGAAGCATAGCCATCCTGTTTCAAATTACCAATATCCAAAGCACCACCTATTGTGGTATTAGGACGAATCTGTATTCCCATTTCCTGCATTCTTTTCTTGTATCTTTTAAGGATACGTTTTGATAAGCGGAAATCAGGAATACCATATTGGAGCATCCCACCGATTTTATCTTTTGATTCAAAAATGGTGACATCATATCCATTTTTAGCCAGGATAATTGCTACTGCCATACCGGCAGGGCCTGAGCCTATAACTGCAGCTTTTATTCCTTTGCGTTCCACAACTGAAATCTTCATTCGATCCAGATAGGAATCTGAAATAAAGTTTTCAATACTACTAAAATGAATAGGATTTCCTTTGTGCCCCAGTACACAATGTCCTTCACACTGGTTTTCATGATTGCAAACAATTGAACAAACAACTGATAATGGATTATTGGTAAATAATACTTCACCTGCCTCCAATAATTTGTTTTCCTTGAACATTTGTGTAATCACTGGAATTGGTGTATGAATAGGACACCCTTGCTGACACAGTGGCTTTTTGCAATGAAGACAGCGATTTGCTTCTTCAATAATGTGTAATGCCATACGTTCTCTCCAAAATGTATAGTGACTTTTGTTATAAATAGTTTATATCTTATAACTGTTTTGTTTCGGCTGCGTCAAGCAGTGCAGGAACCATTTCAATAAAAATTGTTGTTATATAGTCCACCGCCCGTTGTCGACTTTGAACTACTTCAGATTCTTCAACAAGATTGATGATTATTTCTCCAATAATACCCGCATACATTTCAGTTATAAAATCGAGGAATGTGTCTGTTATTGTTCGTTTTTTTATATTCTGTGTTTGTTCTATGATTCCCCTGACTATTTTCTTAAAGTCATCACCAAGAAGGTATTTTAGTTCTGCACGAGTAAGAGAAGAAAGAATACGTCTAATGATGACCGCATTATTTTCTACATAGTCAATGGTAAATAAAATAGCAGATTTAAAATCGGTTTTAATATCAAAAGAGCTCACAACTTCAAACGCTTCTTCTTCAAGCATCCATTTAACAAGCATACGGATATCAGCAAAATGATAATAAAATGTCTTTCGATTTACACCGCAGTCCTTTGTTAACTCGCTTACCGTTACCTTTGACAGCGGCTTTTTCATCAAGAACTTTTTGAGTGAATCCGCTATCATCCGTTTAGTATTAAAGTTTGTTATTTTATATTCCATAGCTATTTATAAGTATATCAAGACTATTTTACTTTGACCACCATTTCCCCTTGTTTGTCTAAAAATTACACACTCGATACCGTTTGTCCATTGGTAAGAGTAAAACGTAAATTTATATTAAATGCATGAAACACTTGTTCAAATTTCCCGCTTTAATTGTCGCCTTTTTTTTGGCGATAACCGTATTTTTTGCTATGCAATTACGCGGTATTACGGTTGATAATGACAACCGTATTTTCTTTCCTCAGCATCACGAGTCATATCAACGATTGCTTGATACCGAAGATACTTTTGGCAGTACCGTTATCATAGGTGTTGTTTTAGAAACTCCTGATAGAAATTTCATAACTGATAGTAACATTCGCCTTTTACAAGATATTACTGAAGCTCTTGAAAATACAGAAAATATAGATAAGGTCCAGAGTTTAACAAATATCGATTATCTTACGGGAGAAAACAATACATTGACCACCCATGCACTTGTTGACGATTCCTATACTGGTAGCCGTCAGGATTTAATGACCATACAGGATAATATCGCTGATTGGCATGACATGTACGACAGACTCATTATCTCTGATGATAAAACTGCGACCATGATGATGTTGACTTTAGTTACCGGTCTTGATGCACATCAAAAACTGGAGACGCTCCATAACATTCGTTCTGTTGTTAAAGAAAAGATTGCTGGTACTCACATCAAGGATACCTATGTTGGTGATCCTGTTCAAAGTGAAAACTCCAGCATTCTTATGGGCAAAGACTTAACCATGTTGATTCCCCTTGTTGCCTTAATCGTATTAATCTGCCTCTATTTTTCTTTCCATACTCTTGAAGGTACTATCTTACCACTTATCTGTGTCATCATGGGTACTTGTTGGTCAGTTGGTATCATGGCAATGACTGGTGCTAATTTTACAATCATTTCGACAATGCTTCCTGTTGCCTTGATTGCCTGTGGTTCAGCCTATGGTATTCATGTATTTAACCATTACTATATCGCTCTTAACGAGTGGAAAGGTAAACATGAAGGAGAGCGGATAACAAAAGCTGTCCACAAAGAAATCATTCTTTTAGGTCTTAATGATGTTTTACTGCCTGTTTTACTTGCTGGTGTTACCACAATCGCAGGTTTTATTTCTTTGATAACGAGTCCACTAACACCGCTTAAGAGCTTTGCAGTCTTTTCATCTCTCGGTATTGGATTATCTCTATTATTCTCCATTACTTTTATCCCAGCCTTAATGATGCTAAAACCTGAAAAGGCTTTGAATCTCCCTCCTAAAAAAATAAATGATAACCCAATTTTCAAACGAATTGCTCGTCATGATATGAGTGTCACTTTGTTCAAATACTACAAATTCTTTGTAGGAACACGTCCACGATTAGTTTTGTTTATTCTGGTCATCTCTATTTTATCTGCAATTGGTATTCATATACTAAAAGTAGATACTGCACTCATTAATTATTTTCCAAAAGATGGAGAACTACGTACTGATGTTGACTATGTTGATAAACGTTTTGCCGGTACCAACAGTGTCTATTTAGTTGTATCAGGCCCCGAAAAAGGCTCCATGATTCGTCCTGAAATTCTAGAACCTCTTGATATTTTGCAGGATAAATTGCAGAAAGAACATCCAGAAGTTGGTAAGGTTATCTCTCTTACCACTTTCATCAAACGTATGAACCAGGTTATGCACATTCCTGCAAGCAGTGCCTCCTATGAAAATACTGCCGTAGCTGTATCTGATGACACTGGAAGCGATGACTTTGGTTTTGATTTTGATACAAGCGCATCAGAAAGTTCTGACGATTTTGGTTTTGATTTTTCTAGCGAAGATAACGCTGAGGAAGATTTTGGGTTTGATTTTGGAGATGCAGAAACTGCAGAGGATAACACTCAGGCAGCTCCTGTTGTGGACTTTGTTGACCCCAACATTGCTTATGCACAAGGCCTAGAAAAAACAGCAACGGTACAAGAAATTCTTACTTTCCTCAAACATGCTCAGGCAGTCGCTGGTGGACGTCGTGCTTCTGTACAAAACATTGTTGACGAGCTTTATAAAGAACTTAATTTCAACGGTGAAGCATATTATGAAGTTCCTGTCGATATCGAGAAATATGGCGCAGCAAACTCTGATGGCCTTAAGGATCTTGTTTCACAGTATTTGTTGCTATATAGTGGTGAGCTTGATCAGTTTGCTGACAATCAATTAGAACCACAAAAGATTCGCGTCTTAATTCAGATGCGAGAACGTTCTTCAATTCTTACTCGTCAGATTCTCACAGAGGTAAAGCAGTTCGCTGCAGAAAACTTCCCTGAAGGATATACTATTGAAGCTACCGGTACTTCTGAACTTGAATATACAATGACAAACATGATTATCTCCGGTCAAATCACTAGCTTGATTTTCTCCTTGCTTTGTGTATTCATTATTATTACTATCGCATTCAAATCACCAGTTGCAGGTATCATCGGAGCAATTCCTCTTGCTTTGACAATCTTGCTTAACTACATGATCATGGGTATTGCTCATATCAGTCTTGATATGTTTACCAGTTTGATAGCTTCTCTTGCCGTCGGTATTGGTATCGACTATACCATCCACTTTATGACCGACTACCGAGAAAATCGTCATATCTGCAACGATACTATCGAAACAACCCGTATGACCTTAAAAAAGAGTGGTAAAGGTATCATTACCAATGCCTTGTCTGTAGGACTTGGATTTATCGTTCTTTGTCTGTCAAACTTTGTTGTTCTTAAGTACATCGGACTTCTTGTTGCAGCAGTTATGTTTACCAGTTCAATGCTTGCTATGTCAGTCATACCAGCACTGCTCAACAGTATTGATCCTAAATTTATGCGTAAGTAACAAAGTAACATTCTAAACATCAACATACAGTGAGATAAAGTGGAAAATCTTGCTATTATCTGCTATACTTTAGCTAGTTATGAAGACATTTTCTGATTATGAAACACTGTATGCTGATGATACCATTGTCGTGCTCAATAAGCGCAGCGGCTTATGTATAGCCGCTGACCGCTACGATCCTAGTGCACCACGACTCGATGTCTCTGCCGAAAAAGAATTTGGCCCATTATATGCAGTACATCGTATTGATAAAGATACCTCCGGTGTCATTGTCTATGCAAAAACCCAAGAAGCTCACCGCTCCCTTTCCATGCAATTTGAAAATCGCGAAGTCGAAAAGATATACCATTGTCTGGTAAATGGTCACCCTCTTTGGAAAACACTCCATGTCGATTTAAAACTACAACCTGATGGAGACGCCCGTCATCGCACCATAGTAAGCAAACGTTTCGGAAAACCTGCTGTTACTGATTTTACGGTATTAGGTATCTGTGGGCCTTATACTTGGATAGAAGCTCGTCCAAAAACAGGTCGTACACATCAGATTCGCGTACATCTGGCAGCAAACGGATTATCCATTGTCTGTGATCCACTTTACAGTGGCAATCAAAAACCAATACGACTCAGTGATATCAAACGTAACTGGCACGGTGATGAATTTGAAGAGCGTCCATTGCTCAGTCGACTGGCACTCCATGCCTATCAATTGACCATTTCTCATCCCGCTACCGGAGAAAAGATGACATTTACCGCTTCTTATCCCAAAGATATGGAAGCCGTCCGTAAGCAATTTGCCAAGATATTTAGTGTAGATCCCTTAGCAAAATGAAAAAACACTTAATTCCTATTCTTTTTTTATTAGCGACCTGCGTATATGGGCAATCTCATTTGTCAATAACGCCACATATTGGCGTTAAAAATGGGCAGATTGATGAATATGTTTTTATCAAACAACCCTCACATACGCTTAGTCACCTTGAATGGGAACTACGGACCCTCTGGTATATAGGAGCTGATGTCACTTTAGAATCTGACAGGTGGACACTCTTTACGGGTTTTAATGCAGGAATTCCAAAAGCATCTGGCTCCACCTATGACTCTGACTGGCAAAATCCTAATAATACATCCATGAAAACCAACTACTCGTATGGTGATAACACACTCAATAAATCATTTGATTTTAACCTTGGAGCGTCCTATAGGTTTAAGCCGTTTTCGCTTTTACACATTGCTCCCGTCTGTTCACTTGATTTTGCTTTTATCAAAATGACCTATGATCCAATCGAAGCTTGGTATGGCGATACAAGCAACACAGGAAAAAGCACCTACGTTGCTTATACAAATTCTGAAGCAAAACACTTTACTGCATCGCAATTAGGCACTGTCGAGTATACACAATATCGTTTTAACCTTTGGATTGGATGTACCTTCATTTATACTCCGATACAACGTTTAACCATCCATATCACTCCTGCAATAACCCCATATCACTTTGTTATGGCATATGATCTCCATACAAGTAACTCTGGTGATATAACATATAAAGATTTAATGGAAAGCTATTTTGCAGCCTTTAGAATACAAAATTCCTTATCTTATATTTTTAACGAAAGACTCTCGCTTATACTCAGTGGCACACTCTTCTGGACAAAGACTATAAGAGGGATCTCTTATCAAAAATCAGGTTCCCAGTATATTACTCTTAGCGGACAAGAGTCTGGCACCGCCAGCAAGTATTATGATGTCTCATTAGGACTAAAATTAACCCTTTTTTAACTTAATCATTGCAGTATCGTAAATTCTTGATTTTTTCTCAAATCATGATATCATTTAAATGCTACAAGGGAGGTACTGCACATGAGACATATTATAACAATAAGCCGTGAATACGGCAGTGGTGGAAGAACAATCGGTAAAAAAGTTGCCGATACATTGGGTTTTGCTTATTACGATAAAGAGATAATCGATATGGCTGCTCAGGAAAGTGGTCTTGCAGCAGAGTTTATTGAAAAAACAGAACAAAATATTTCAAGCGGATGGTTGTATAATCTATTGCTCGGATCCAGCTATGCCGTCGGTACTGCAGGGGCACCTCCAGGAACAGGCAATCCTATATTACCATTAGCAGACCAAGTGTTTAATGCAGAGCGAAAAACCATTCTTCGTTTAGCACAACAAGGTTCTTGTGTCATTGTTGGACGTTGTGCTGATTATATTTTATCTACGGATCCTTCGATAAATAACAATGAGCTATTAAATGTATTTGTATATGCTCCATTACGCGAACGTATTAAGCGTGCTGTCGCACACTACACTATACCAGAACAAGATGCCAGTAAATTAATTATTCAAATCGATAAGCGCCGTGCTAATCATTACAACACCTTTACCGAAAACACTTGGGGTGATCGTCGCCACTACGATTTAATGGTAAACAGTTCACTACTTGGTTTAGACCGCACGGCAGAGCTTATTGTCGAGTCTGCCCAAAAAGCATAACTATCGTAGCTCCTGTGAGACGATTGCCTCACAGGGTATGATACACCTACCGCTATTTTTTAATGCGCACAGAGACAATACGATGCCGTGTCTGATCTTCTACAACAAAAATCGTATTATCGTATTTAATTGCCTCTCCAGTAGAAGGCAGTGCATCAAAACGCTCTAGCAACCAGCCCGCAATAGTCAAATATTCTTCCGAGTCCAGATGCAAATGTAAAATATCATTTATATCCGAAAGCTTCATATCTCCCGGTACAATAAATTCAGAACCCGACAAAATTTGAATACGATTTTCAGGTGCAACTTCATTATCAGAAAACTCATCATGCATTCTACCAAAAACCGCCTGCAGTACATCATCCATTGTTACAAGCCCGGCAACACTTCCTTGCTCATCCAAGGCAATAGCCATATCATTTCGTTCTTTTTTAAAGGTACGCAATAATTCCAATGCTGAAAAAGACTCAGGCACATATAACACTGATTGCATAACTTTCGAGATAAAATGTGGCTGTTCAGACTCCTTTTGTCCTGCAAACAAAACCGCCTTATAATGAAGAATACCTACTATTTTTTCGACCGTACCCTCATATACCGGTAAGCGAGAGTAGCCGGAATCCAAAAAAGCTTGTACGATTGCATCCTTTGGCGTTTGTAAGGATATAGCTTTAATATACGAGCGATGCTTTATGATGTCATGGACATGTAAATCAGAAAACTCAAACAGACGATAGAGCATTGTCTGCTCACTTCCTTCAAGGGTTCCTTCTCTGGTACCTACATCAATAAGTGCCTTAAGTTCCTCTTCAGTAATTAAAACAGAATCCTGCTTCCATACCTTTTGAGCTAATTCACTTACCCCATGGGAGATTGCACTAAACAACCACACCACTGGAAAGCACACCTTTTCCAAAAACAACAATATTGGTGCATTATGACGTGCTGTTTTTACAGGATTGACCGTCGCAGCTGTTTTAGGAACAATCTCTCCAAATATGGTAATAAAAAATGTAATAACCGCTGTCGAAATACCAACACCATTTGAGCCTGCAATCTGGATCGCAAGTGCTGTACCCACACTCGAAGCTAGCGTACTAATAAAGTTGATTCCAATCAGGACGACAGTCAACAAACTGTCCATATCATTATGCAGTTTCGCAATGACACGAGCTCCAGGTTCTTTTGACTGCACCATATGACGTATCTTGATTTTAGACAGCGACAAAAAGGCAGTCTCTGATGATGAAAAAAAACTGATACAAGCTACAAGGACTACAAGAAGCAGCAACGTACTAAGCATCTTCTGCCTCCTGCTGTTCGATATGGACTTCTTCAACCCGTCGCTTTTTTGCCTTGGTTACTGTAAAACGATAGCCGGAATACACTACAGACTCGCCCTCTTCTGGTAAATGATCAAGCCGCTCTGCAAGCCACCCGCCAATTGTTTCATTTATATCTGATTGTAATGGAATATGCAGTTCCTCTGATAATTCTGACAAACGTGCCGTACCGGTAACGACTTTATACGTATCACCTTGTGTCTGCACTTGATTTGCCTGACTGTGCAGCGAGACTGTATGCGTTATTGGTCCAAAAATTTCATACGTAATGTCTTCTTTTGTCAAAATACCATCGGTACCCGAATATTCATCAACAACTATAGCCAGAGACTGTCGATTATCATTGAGTATTTCTTGTACGGACGACATTTTTTTAGTACCAAGTATAAACAGTGGCGGACGCATCGTATTTTGGACAGAAAACTCTTTTTTTATTCCTGTATATGACAGCAAGTCTTTGACATACAATACGCCTATAATATCATCGATGTCCGTTTTATAAACAGGAAAACGCGATAAACGGGTACGCTGTGCAAGCTCAATGATATCACGATAGGTTATAGTATAAGGAATGGCAATGATACTTGTACGAGGAACCATGATATCCTGAGCTGCAAGATCTGTAAACTGGAACACACGATGCATCATGCTATGCTCACTTTTTTCAAGAACTCCTTCTTCCCCGCCAACATCGATAATAGATTTTATTTCTTCTTCAGTATATGACTTTGCCTGTTTTTTCATATTAATGCCCAAAATACGGAGCACAATATGCGAAACAAAGGTAAAAATACGGACAAAGGGATGCAATAGTATAGAAACACACTTTACAAAACCCGAAAGTGCATAAGCAATAGCATCAGGATGTCTGGTTGAAACAGATTTTGGTGTAATCTCACCAAAAATAAGTAGCAATACGGTAGCAACAATGGTCGCAATTCCAACACCAGAGGAACCAAATAATTCAAGGGCTACCGCTGTCAAAATTGCAGACAGTAAGATATTTACCAGCTCATTAGCGACCAGTAAAGTATTAAGCATTGATTCTTTTTTTTCCAACAGTTTACCGGCTCTGACAGCACGCTTGTCCTTTTTTTTAATCAATAAACGCATACGCAGCTTATTGATTGACAAAAAGGAACTTTCTGCAATGGAAAAAAGCATTGAGAGGGTTATCAGGCATACTGCCACTATAAGCAGTATACCCAATGGTAATGTAGCATCCGGTGGAGGTTTCGATCCCATACTTATTCGTTACCTTCGGTAGCAACGCCTTCCTCAGGAGCAGGAGTCTGTTTCATGGCATAGGCCATCATAATCATCTGCTGTATCTGTGGTGCATATTCACTGTCAGGAGCTGCTTCATAGGACTTTTGAAAATACGAGGCAATAGCGTCTAAATCATTCATACCAAGCTGCGCCATGGTATAACCTGCCATATAATAAGCCTGCTGCTTTTGAATACCAGAAATAAGTGGAGACTCTGCCGCAGTAGCAAATATCTGAACAGCGTCCATATAACGCTGTTCAACAGAAGCTTCTAATGCCTGAATATTTGCAACAGCAAGTACATATTTACCACCAAGCTGCAACTCATTATTTTTGTCCAACTCGTTAAACTGCAAAATCAACTCTTTGAGTAAGCCACGAGATTCTGGAGCTGTTGCTTCGTATAATACATCGATACCAGAAGCCCGTTCCAAGTTACTACCTGTTACGGTAGCAGCAATAAGATTTTTCATCGTTATCTCAAGCTCAGCTTTTGATTCCAGTGCTGCCATAAAACCAGCATAGTCTGATATCTCTGCAACTGGTACGTCACAAATGAGATAACCTTCCGGGCTAAACAAGAATACAGAAGGTGTACCCTGAATTGCCAAGTTGCTGACTATCGCAATCTTTTTCTGATACTGTGCTACTATTTTTTCTGCCTGTTTTTTTGCTTTATTGCTTGCTGTAGCAGGATCGATAGATGCAGACTCATATTCTGCATTTGAAAAATTAAGGTTTACACATGCGTACTTTTTAGCAATTGAGTTTTTTGCTTCCTGAGTAGCAAACACATTATTTTGCAACAAAGAACTGGCTCCATTATCATCCTCAAAAGACGAAACAAACAAAAGGATGTTTTTTCCTTCAGAGACAGCAGCCTTTTTGGCATCATCAAAATCATGATAAAAACCATTTTTATCAACCTTTGCATTGCATCCGATAAAAAGAGCACATACTGCACAAAGGCTCAGTAATACATATATTTTTTTATTCATCTGTATAATCTCCTTGTAAGGGGGGATATCTATTAATTAAAGTAGTTAACACCTGCAGCAAATATATTCTGACAAGAGTTACCCAATGGGTTTGTCATTGGATCTCCTGCAACATTCATCAGCAAATCCTTTGAACTACCAAGCGGACCGGTTCCCATCGTACGTTCGCTATGTCCCATTTTACCCAGCACTCTACCATCAGGGCTTGTCAAACCTTCAATTGCATAGTACGAACCATTAGGATTACCCGGCTCATCAGTTGTTACCATACCATTGGTGTCAGCATATTGGCTAAACACCTGACCTTGAGCAAATAACTGCTTGGCAAGGTCTTCTTTAATGATAACACGCCCCTCACCATGTGATATAGGAACTAAATGCATTCGTTCATCGATAACCGATGGATGCAACGCCCATGGGCTCATGGCCGATACCATCTTTGTACGAACAATACGTGATAAGTGATGTCCAATGGTATTATAGGTCAATGTAGGCAATTCTTCTGATGGTTCCATAATCTTACCATACGGAACCAATCCTGTCTTTATCAATGCCTGGAATCCATTACAAATACCAAGAATAAGACCATCGCGTTTTTCAAGTAAGTTTGTAATTTCCTGAGCGATACGTCCTTCACGAAGAACATTGGCTATAAATTTTCCTGAGCCATCAGGTTCATCACCTGCTGAAAAACCTCCAGGTATAGCCAAAATCTGAGTTTCACGTAATTCCTTGGCAAGCCGATCCAATGAGTCAATCAAAGCCTGCTGGGTATTATTTGCAAATACGACAATCTTTGTCTTTGCACCAGCAAGGTTAAATGCACGTGCCATATCATATTCACAGTTTGTACCAGGAAACACTGGTATCAATACTGAAGGAGCGGCATTACCAGTCTTAAATACTGGGTTTTTGCGCACTGCTTCCAATGATTGATGTGGTTTAACTGCCCATTCTGGCAACGGGTCACCATCAGTATCACTGGATATAGGGAATGTACCACCAAGTCCAATTGACCACGCCAGCTCAATGTCATCCAGTAAAATCGGATCATCAAATGGTGTCTCGATAACATGTGCAGGAATCGTACAGCCGAGCTTATAAACAGTGCCGGCAGCAAAGGCTGTATTTTTAGTAAGATCTTCACTTGTTTCGACAATAATAGAACCATAAAGCGGAGTAAATAAATCACTGTGTCTTGCTTTTTCCCCTTTACGATTTGCCATAGTACATGAAACTGGCACATCTGATATATACGCACCGAGAGCATTACCAAGACACATCTTTGCAATTGCTTCGGCAATACCACCTGCACTAACAGGATACATTGCTTGTATTTTACCTTGATCATTAAGGGCATACAGAGCTTTATTGTTCTGTGCAAAAACTGCAAAGTCAGGTACCAGTTCCTTAGAATAAGGCACAGTTACAATGTAAATATCATCACATGGCTTTTTAAATGCACCACTAACAACATGTTTTACATCATCATGAGTAACAGCAAAAGACACCAAAGTATGAGGTACATTCATTTTTCCAAATGAACCGCTCATACTATCTTTGCCACCTATAGAGCCTGTTCCCATCTTAACTTGTGCATCAATTGCGCCCAACAACGCTGCTGCAGGATATCCCCATGTTTTTGTATCAACTGCACGACCAAAGAACTCCTGGAAGGTAAGTCGTGCTGTAGAAGCATCACCACCCAAGCAGGTAATTTTAGCCAGAGAGGACAAAACTGCTACTTGTGCACCATGCCATGGACTCCATTGCGAGACACGAGGATCAAAACCATAAGTCATCATGCTGACTGTTGAAGTCTCGCGAGGTGACACAACTGGTATCTTGGCTACCATACCTGACTCTGGAGTATTTTGTGTATTACCACCATAGGGGAACAATACTGAAGCAGAACCTATACTGCCATCAAATCGCTCTCCCAAACCTTTTTGAGAGCAACATGCCAAGTCTCTCATATTGGTAAGCCACGGAGACTGATCATTGCCAAAACCATCAAGTTGCTCACCGACTGTTTCGAGTGGCTTAACCAGCGGAGACTCTTCTGGAGCAGCTGGATTTGCAATAACTGCATCAGCGATATGTCGGGCACCGGCTGCATCAAGGAATGATCTATCCAAATCAACAATCACCTTACCTCGCCACTTCATTACCAAACGGTCTGTATCCGTAACTGACGCAACAACAACAGCATTCAGGTTTTCAGCTGCAGCTGCCTGTATAAATGCATCCACATCTTTTGGATCAACAACAACGGCCATGCGCTCCTGAGATTCAGAAATTGCAAGTTCCGTACCATTAAGTCCGTCATATTTTTTAGGTACCGCATCAAGATTAATATCCAATCCAGGTGCAAGCTCACCAATAGCAACAGAAACACCACCGGCACCAAAATCGTTACAGCGTTTTATCATCAGACTGACCTGCTTATTGCGGAACAGGCGCTGGATTTTACGCTCTTCAACAGCATTACCTTTTTGTACTTCAGCAGCGGCAGTAGTGACACTTGATTGTGTATGGATCTTTGAAGATCCTGTTGCACCACCAATACCATCACGACCAGTTCCCCCACCAAGAAGAATAACTACATCACCTTTTGCAGGTCGCTCTCGTACTACGATATCAAGAGGAGCTGCAGCAATAACAGCTCCTAGCTCCATACGTTTTGCGACATATCCCGGGTGATAGATTTCAACAACCTGACCAGTAGTCAAACCAATCTGATTACCATAGGAAGAGTATCCCTGGGCTGCTTCGCGTACCAATTTAATCTGAGGTAATTTACCTTCAAGTGTCTCTGATACAGGGACACGAGGATCCGCAGCACCTGATATACGCATTGCCTGATATACCCATGAGCGGCCTGACAACGGGTCTCGGATTGCACCACCGATACAAGTGGCCGCACCACCAAATGGCTCGATTTCTGTAGGATGATTGTGTGTTTCATTTTTAAACATTAAGAGCCAGCGCTCTGTAGCATCAGGACTGTCAGCAGCTAACGGTTTGCCAGAGGCATCTGTCGTATAATGGACATCCATATAGATTGAACAAGCATTGTTTTCTTCTGACTGCTCTAAATCTTCGAGTTTTCCGTGTTTTCTCAGATACTTGGCCCCAATAGTAGCCATATCCATCAAGGTAAGTGGTTTATCGGTACGATCTGCATAGATATCTGCATGCAAAGCTTTATACTGTGCCAATGATTCTTCGATAACTTTTTTATAAGGACCATCTTCTACAGTGATATGTTCTAATTCCGTCAGGAATGTTGTATGGCGGCAATGATCTGACCAATACGTATCCAAAACACGAATTTCAGTCTCTGATGGATCTCGCTGTTTACCTTTGAAGTAATCTTGCAAAAAGGCTATATCAAGTGCATCCATGGCCAAGCCCATTTTTACACGATAGGCTTCAAGCTCCTGAGCATTCCAGTTTATAAAACCTGCAACTACAGGAATATCCTCAGGCTGTGCAACATTCATTACTAGTGTTTTAGGGATTTCAAGGGACGCAAGTCGGGAATCGACAGGGTTTATTACATATTCTTTTATCTTTTTTAAATCACTTTCACTTAAATCGCCATACAATACTAAGATTTTTGCACAACGTACAATCGGCGGGTTAGTATTGACAGCAATAGTCTTTGACAATCCTTCGCGAAGCAGACGCAAACACTGCTCTGCAGAATCAGACCGTTGATCATACTGGCCAGGTAAATACTCCCAAGCAATCACATGATGAGCAACAGACTTTGCAGTACTGCCTACCTCGTCATCTCCATCAAAGCAACAACAACGTCGCAAAGCCGGAGCTTTATCATAATTGACAGAAGCCTCATCTGTTACAAAAAAATCACTTTGTGGTTCCGAAAAGATACGAGTTGCGGCAACTTGTGCGACCCCCTCAGAAACATTTTCTACATCATATCGGTTAAGATAGCGCACACCAACCAAGGCAGATATTCCTAAAAAATCAACAATATCAGCCAAATACCGTTTAGCTTCATTTTCAAAGCCAGTCTTTCTTTCAATATACAACCGGAACATTTTACAAGTATACGAATTTGGCAGGGCTTTTTCAATACAACAGAAAAATGAAAAAAAATGATTCTTTGGCGTTTTAATTATTCAGTTTTTTTTCTACATCAGCCTCATATAAGCAGCAAGTATTTTTACCGGCAGCTTTTGCACGATACAATGCTTTATCTATATGATTAAATAAAATTTCATAATCGCGGCAGTTATCAGTAACCACAGTACATCCAATAGATACCGTTACATCTTCTACTTCCACCGTCTGGGCAAAGAATGTGTGAATTTCTGTGATAAGTTCTTTTGCCCTGGTCATAAGCTCCTCGGCATCATTTAAGTCAGGAAAAAATATAATAAATTCATCACCGCCAAAGCGACCAACGATATCAGTATTACGCGTAAAGTTCTCCAGACACTTACCAAATATCGTAATAACATAATCTCCAACTGCATGCCCATAATGATCATTTACCGACTTAAAATTGTCCATATCAAGTATCATTAATGCACCATGTACATTAGAGGCACTGAGCAAGGCTCGTATCCTCAGCTCAAGCGCAGTCTTGTTTAACAATCCGGTAAGGGGATCAATATCCCGCTGCCTTTTTATGATATAGCTATGATAGTAATCACCAAAACGACGAATCTGTTGCATCGTATTGATATATAGAGCAAGTGTTAAAAAACAAACCACATTGACTAAATCAATACGAAATATCGATATATCCTTTTCTATATATGAAAAAAAGAGAAACACAATGGATGAAATAAGAAGCGTCAAATCAATACGCCAAGCAAAATCACTAATTAAAAATGGCATTGCCACAAGCAGTACATTAAAGGTTGTTCCAACACCTTTATTTATACCAAAATTACAAATAAAGGTACCAAATACAAATGCCGCTATAATCAAAAGGTAAAATAAAACAAGGATGACTTTTCCGCTTTTACGGAATACAAACCGACTTAATAAAAATATAGTAAGGCTACATAAAAAAGCAGTCGTATATATTATTGCATTATGCGAAAACTGTTCTGAAACAAAAGAAAAACCAACCAGCCAAATCAATATGAATGCAAAAAAACCGCTCGTTTGAATCAGAGACTGTACGTTTTCTCGTTCCATAACTGGTTTTATTTTGGGAAAGAGAGACAAATTGTCTAACCCGAAAAATATCCGGTTACAAATAATTCGTATATTCATAGCATTATGATAAGAAAATGAGCTGTCTATATCCTTAGAATGCTTTATCTAAATTTAAGTATATAATACAATATATACAAAAGCAAACGATAAATACAAATTACTATAGCTTATTAAAACTTAATATACTGTACACAATTAGTTATAAGGGTAAAAAAAAATCCAGCCGAAGCTGGATTTTATGGGCCATCCTAGATTTGAACTGGGGACCAAAGGATTATGAGTCCTCTGCTCTAACCGCTGAGCTAATGGCCCGTGTATTGGTCATATTATCACATTTTTATTTATTACGTCAATGACCAATACAAAGTTTAATATGCATGTTCATGCACACCAAGGACAGCTCTTCCGCTTGGCTCATCCATAGATTTCCATGCAGCATCCCATTCCAAAGCTTTAGCAGTAGAACAAGCAACACTAGCCTCATGTGGTACAGTTTGAGCTGCCGTTTCCGATGGAAAGAAGGTCGAATACACAGAACGGTAATAATACTCTTCCTTTGTTACTGGAGTATTTATAGGAAAGCGTTTTGCTCGAGCTGCAAACTGAGCATCAGATACTTTTTGCTCAGTCACCTGCTTTAGTGTATCTATCCAACTATATCCTACACCATCACTAAACTGCTCTTTTTGCCTCCAGACAATTTCCTTTGGTAGGTAATCTTCAAAAGCCTTTCTCAAAATCCATTTTTCCATACGCTGAGAACCATCAGGCTGTACAATACTCATTTTATCCTGAGGGTTTACATTCATAGCAATATCAACAAATGCTTTATCAAGAAATGGTACACGACCTTCAACCCCCCATGCCATCAGAGATTTATTTGCTCTTAAGCAGTCATAGAGATGCAGTTTACTGATTTTTCGTACCAGTTCCTCATGAAATTCCTGTGCATTTGGTGCCTTATGAAAATAGAGATAGCCACCAAATAACTCATCACTACCTTCTCCACTCAGTACCATCTTGATTCCCATTGATTTTATAACACGAGCAAGCAGGAACATTGGTGTTGATGCACGGACTGTTGTTATATCATACGTTTCTATATGATAGATAACATCTGGCAAAATATCCAATGCTTCCTGAACGGTAAAATGTACTTCGTGATGAACTGTTCCAATAAACTCCGCTGCCTTACGAGCTGCCAATAAATCAGGAGATCCTTCCAGTCCAACCGCAAAACTATGAAGACGCGGCCACCAGGCTTCCTGTGTTCCTTCACTTTCAATACGCTTTTTAGCAAATCGTTGAGCAACCGCTGCAATAATTGATGAATCCAATCCTCCTGACAGCAAAACACCATAAGGAACATCGCACATCAACTGTCGTTTTACAGCATCTTCCAAGCCGCTCCTGATCTTTGCAACATCGCTCTTATTGTCTTTTACTGCGTCAAAAGACTCCCATGAGCGGTGATAATAGCGAGTCGGCTTTTCGTCTTTACTCCAAAAGTAGCTGCCATTAGGGAATTCTTCGATAGTACAACAGACACCCTCCAAAGCTTTTAACTCACTTGCAACATAGTACCGACCATCAGGATCCCAACCTTGATACAAAGGGACAATTCCTATAGGATCGCGGCCAATCAAGTATGCGTCTTTAGTCTTATCATATAATGCAAATGCAAAATCACCGCTTAAATCTTCCAAAAAAGCAGTTCCCTTTTCTTGATACAGAGGAATAATAACTTCACAATCTGAGTTAGTCTTAAATGCATACGTATCTTTGTAGCGCTCACGTATTTGCTTATGGTTATAAATTTCACCATTAACTGCCAAAATGACTGTTCCATCAACACTAACCAATGGCTGTTTACCCGAAAGCGGATCAACGATAGCCAAACGCTCGTGACTTAAAATGGCATTTTCATCAGCATAAACTCCAGACCAATCCGGTCCTCTATGTCTAATTTTACGAGACATAGAAATAACTCGCTCTCGCAGCTCCTGTTTTAATCCTTCTTCAACAGGAAGCGCCCCACTCTGTAAATCAAAGGCACCTACAAAACCACACATATTCACCCCTTAGAAGACCATTCAGTTTAATAAAAAGAAAAAGGGTGCCTATCTGGACATACGTATCCCGTAAATCCAGATAGGCACCCTTGCCTTGTTTTACTATAGTCATTTTATATCGCTTATGTCAATATTTTATCTTTAAAATACACACAATACCTGTGTATATATGCATAAATATGCAATAATTATGCATATTAGTCTTTTACAGAACAAACAAGTACCAACAGACACTCGTTTTCACAAAGCTTTGAAGTATGCAAAAAAACGCACTATTTTCTACCATATGTAAAAATCAACTGAAATCGAGACACAATTTAACAAAAATATACAAAAATAAAGCCAAATTTCCCTATAAATTAGGTTAAAAGACCTTCTAATCCTTGAACAGTCAAATAAATGAGTATACAATAAACTCCGCATTTTTATGCATATAAGAATTACGGAGAACAATATGCCAAGGTACATAGTTAAACGCATTATTACTGCAATTATCACCGCCTTTCTTGTGGCCACATTTACTTTTTTGATTATGAACATGGTCCCGGGCGGTCCTTTTTTAGCTGAAAAGGCAGTAACTCCTCAGGCACAGGCAGCAATGGAAGCAAAATACGGTCTCGATAAGCCTTTAAGCAAGCAGTATATCACCTATATGGGAGGTCTCTTAAAAGGGGACTTAGGGCTATCTCTAAAAAAACGAGGTCGCACTGTCGTGCAGATTATCTCTACAAAATTTCCTGTATCGGCACGTCTCGGCGGACTCGCCATGCTTGTTGCAGTCCTATTTGGAATTCCCCTTGGATCTATTGCAGCTTTCAATCGCGGCAAAGCCATTGATAATGCACTCGTTGTTTTATCAACTGCAGGAATTGCAATTCCAAGTTTTTTGTCTTCAACCCTGCTCATGTACATTTTTACGACAAAGCTTAATTTACTGCCATCGTTAGGTCTTAAAAATCCACAGAGCTACATCATGCCTGTTATCGCACTGGCTCTCTATCCAACTTTTTATATCGCCAGACTCATGCGTTCATCCATGCTTGATGTCATGGGACAAGACTACATGCGTACTGCACGTGCAAAAGGCGTAACCATGTTCAAATCTATTTTTAAACATGCACTTCGCAATGCCATACTTCCCGTTATTACCTATCTCGGACCACTTTTAGCATCTTTAATGACCGGCAGTTTTATCATTGAAAAAATATTTAACATACCAGGCTTAGGATCCGAATTCGTAGGTGCTATAACTTCTCGCGACTATCCTATGATTATGGGTACAACAATATTCTTGGCTGTTTTTGTTATTGCAATGAATGTCATCGTAGATATTGCGTATGCCTTTGTTGACCCACGCATCAAACTTAAATAACCAAGGAGACTCTACTATTATGGAACACAAAAAGAATTTTGCTAGCCTTCAACTAAAAGTAGATGATTTTATCCCTGCATCAATTGAGGAAAAACAATCACTTGTTGTCATGCGAGAATCCGTCAGTTTTTTTAAGGATGGTATCCGACGTTTTAGAAAAAACAAAATTGCAATGACAGCCCTCAGTATCGTTCTATTCATCGTAGTTTTATGCTTTATCGTCCCTGTCTTTTATCCATATAAATATGAAGAGCAAATAAAAGGATCAGAACGACTTGCTCCCATGCAGTACTCTGCAAAAGAAATGCAGATGATTCAAGAGGGGGTATCAGTATTTCCGCATCTGTTAGGTACTGATCAAAATGGTCGTGATTATGCCATTCGTGTCATGGTCGGCGGCCGTGTTTCTATGACTGTCGGTATCGTTGCATCTTTATTGATTTTGTGCATTGGATCACTCTATGGCGCAATTGCCGGCTATTTTGGCGGCTTGGTCGATCTTATCATGATGCGTATTGTTGATATCATTTACACCGTTCCTGATGTACTTATCATTATCTTGCTCGCACAAACACTTAAGTTTCCACTTAATACATTAGGTACGGTACCTGGTTTTGGTTGGATCCTAAAATTAGGTCCAAACATGGTCTCAATGTTTATCGTTTTTGCCTTACTCTATTGGGTTGGCATGGCACGCATCGTCCGCTCCCAAATCATGATTCTCAAACAAAATGAATATGTTACAGCAGCAAAAGCGTTAGGAGCCAACAACAAACGTATTATCGGCAAGCACTTAATTACCAACTGTATAGGAACATTGATCGTTACAACAACATTACAGATTCCGTCTTCAATATTTACAGAATCATTTCTTTCATTTTTAGGTCTTGGTGTTCAAGCTCCAATGCCTTCGCTTGGATCGTTAGCATCTGCCGCCCTTAATGGATTTCAAACATATCCAGAAAAGTTATTTGCTCCCGCTGCATTGATTTTTATCATCATTTTGAGTTTTAACTTGCTTGGTGATGGTTTACGGGACGCTTTTGATCCAAAACTGAAACAACAATAACGAGGATATCCATGACTGAAAACGATTATCTTGTAGATATACAACATGAACAACTGTCTTTTTTTACACCAGCAGGAGAGGTAAAAACTTTAAATGATGTTACCATCCAAATGAAAGAGGGAGAGGTATTAGGCATCGTAGGCGAATCTGGATCTGGTAAATCCGTTACTGCGTATTCGATTATGGGCCTGACAGCCGATAATGGCAAAATTATTGGCGGTTCTGTTACTTTCAATGGTCATCGTATAGATAAAATGACAGAACAGCAAGTTCGAAAAATTCGAGGCAAAGAAGTAAGTATCATTTTCCAAGATCCAATGACTTCGCTAAATCCCGTTTGGACCATTGGCAATCAAATCGAAGAAGCCATAAAACTGCATACAGGTAAAAAAGGCAAAGAAGCTACTGCAAGAGCTAAAGAACTGCTTACTCTTGTTGGAATCAATGAGCCAGATAAACGTCTCAAACAATATCCACATGAGCTTTCCGGTGGTATGCGTCAGCGTGTTATGATTGCTATTGCTCTCGCCTGTGAACCAAAGCTACTCATTGCCGATGAGCCAACAACAGCACTTGATGTTACCATTCAAGCGCAGATTCTTGATTTAATGCAGGAATTAAAACGCAAACTAGGCATGGGTATTATTATCATTACTCATGATTTAGGCGTAGTCGCATCCATGTGCGATCGTATCGCAGTAATGTACGCTGGAGAAATTGTTGAGTATGGCACTACCGATGATATTTTCTACAATCCTCAGCACGAGTATACAAAGGGTCTGCTTCGTTCTATTCCTAAATTCCATGAAAAGGAATATTCAAAACTAGTTCCTATCGAAGGACAACCCGTTGATTTGCTCAACCGACCAAAAGGATGTTCTTTTGCCCCACGTTGTGCCTCCTGTATGAAAATCTGTTTGGAAAATAAACCAATACGTACAGATTATACTGATGTGCACTATGCATGCTGTTGGCTGGAACAAAAAAAGCAGTTTGAACAGAACAACACCTCTTCACAGGGAGCTCTCTAATGGCAGATACATTACTTGAAATACAACATTTAAAACAATATTTTCCGGTTGCTGGAACAAACAAAACAGTAAAAGCGGTTGATGATGTTAGTTTCTTTATTAATAAAGGCGAAACATTAGGACTTGTTGGAGAATCTGGTTGCGGTAAAACCACAACAGGCCGTACATTACTAAGACTTATTGAACCTACGGGCGGAAAAATCATCTATGATGGCACCGTTATCTACGATGATGAAACCGATACCAAAGTTGACATGTTGCCATATCGCAGAAAGATGCAGATTGTTTTTCAAGATCCTTATGCTTCCCTCGATCCTCGCATGACTGTTGGAGATATTATTGGAGAAGCTCTGGATATCCATCATCTATACAAAACAAAGGGTGATCGTCAAAACCGCATCATCGAGTTACTTTCTCGTGTAGGTCTCAACTCAGAACATGCCAACCGATATCCCCATGAGTTTTCTGGTGGACAACGACAACGTATAGGTATTGCACGTGCACTTGCCGTAAAACCTGAGTTTATAGTATGTGACGAGCCAGTTTCTGCATTGGATGTTTCTATTCAGGCTCAAGTTGTCAATATGTTTGAAGATTTACAAGCAGAGATGGGACTAACCTACCTCTTCATTGCTCATGATTTATCCGTAGTTAATCATATTTCTAATCGTATTGGTGTCATGTACTTGGGACATCTTGTCGAGCTTGCAGAATCTGATGAATTAATCTTTCATTCTATGCATCCATATACCCGATCTTTAATTTCTGCAGTCCCTATTGCAGATCCAAAAACTGCCCGGGCTTCCAAACGTATTATATTAAAAGGCGATGTACCATCTCCAGTAAATCCTCCCTCAGGCTGTCCTTTCCGTACCCGTTGTCCATATGCAGATGAACAATGTAGCTCTCAAAAACCTGAATTTAAGGAAGTTACTTCTGGACACTTTGCTGCTTGTCACCATTTAGACAAGTTAAACTAAACCTATTTGCTTACGTAAAATTCCTGACTTACAAGTCAGAAAGGAGATATTTATGAAAAAAATGATAACGTTGCTTGCAGTTTTATTAAGCACCGCAGTTCTTCTTACCTCTTGCGGAGGGGCAAAAAAAACGGCTACAACAACTTCCACTAAAACAATACACATCCGTGTTGGTGGATCCCCAGAAACTATCGATCCAGCTCTTAACTCAGCAGTCGATGGCGCAAACATGATTATTCATGCCTATGAAGGTCTGCTTAAATTTGACAAAAACAATGATATTGTTGCCGGTTTAGCAGAAACATGGGAACAGTCAAAAGACGGTCTTACTTGGACATTTCATTTGCGCAACAACTTAAAGTGGTCAGACGGCAGCACTTTGACTGCCGATGATTTTGTCTATTCATGGAAACGCGTAGCAGATCCTCTAACGGCAGCTCCATATGGTTACGATCTTCTCAACCTCATTGTCGGTTATGATGAAGCTTCAAAAGGCAACCTTGATGCATTAGGTGTAGAAGCACCAGATGCCTCTACTTTTGTGGTACACTTAGTAAATCCATGTATCTATTTTGATAAAATTGCAGCCTTCGCTGTTCTTGTCCCTGTGCAGAAAGCAACAATCGAAGCCGCGGGCGATGGTTGGACAACAGATCCTAAAACATACATCACTGACGGTCCATATTACATGACTGAATATACCGATGGATCTCAAATCGTATTTGCTAAAAACCCTCACTATTATGATGCTGCACGTGTAACATTTGATACTATCGTCTGGCACCTCATTGAAGACGACAACACCTCATACACTGCATTTAATCAAGACGAAATTCATCTTATGAAGAATCCACCGACAGAAGAAATTCCTTCTCTTAGTGGTACTGAAGAATTTCATATCGAGCCGTTAATGGGTACTTACTATGTATCTTTCAACACACAGAGGGCACCTTTTGATAACTCCTTAGTTCGTCAGGCTCTCTCACTTGCCATCGACAGAAAATATGTAGCAGAAACCATCATGCAGGGAACTTACTCACCAGCAAAGAATTTTGTTGGTCCTGGAGTTTCTGATGCAACTCCTGCTTCTTCTTTTGCACAGGTAACCGAAGCAACCTATGGCAACTTCTTTGCAACAGACAATTATGAATCTGACCTTGCAAAGGCAAAAAATCTGTTAGCACAGGCAGGATATCCAGAAGGCAAGGGTTTTCCAGCTTTTGAATACTTAACAAATGATACCGCTTACCACAAAGCTGTTGCAGAATATCTGCAGTCTGCATGGGCTCAGCTAGGTTTAACCATGACAGTAGATATCCAAGAATGGAAGACTGTTACTTCAAACCGCCGCTCAGGCAACTTTGATGTTGCACGCAATGGTTGGGTATATGATTGGGACGATCCATCAAACATGATCAACCTGTTTGAAACAACAAACGGAAATAATGATGGTAAGTACTCATCAAAAACATTTGATGCCCTCATTGATAAAGCACGTAACGAAACTAACGTTGCAGAGCATTACAAGCTTTTGCACGAAGCCGAACAGACATTGCTTAAAGATGGTGCTATGGCTCCAGTTGCTTTCTATAATGACTTCTGGTTGCAGAAAAGCAATTTAAAGAATACCTGGCACTCACCATATGGCTATTGGTATTTGATGTACGGAACATTAGAATAGTAGGTAATTGTCTCTCACATTGTACAGCTCAGTTCTCATATGTTTTTAAGATGTTCTGAGCTGTAACAAGACGACTCTGCCGCAGATCCATTGCTTGTTTTTCAATATAGCGATGCGCCTGCGGCTCTGTCATATTTAGATATTGGATAAGGATACACTTTGCACGATCTACCAAACGAATCTCCGATATCTTCTTTTGAAGCTTTTCATTTTCACTTTCAAGTTTCATAACACGGCGACGGCTCGCAGTCAACAATTTTGCCGCCTGATAAAAAAACTCAGAAGTAGCAGGTTTAGGCATGATAAAGACACCAGCTTCTTCAATGGAACTATCCATATCATAGATCATTTCCGATTTTACCAACAGCATTATTCCTGCAGAACTTTTTTCGCTGGCATAAAGTGCAAAATCATCACCAAACTCATCTGGTAATGGAGCATCGATAATAATTAAATCAAAATCAGTATCAATCAAAGAACGTCGAGCTTCGGCACCATTCTGAGCTGGAACAATGCGTGATATCATTTGCGACGAAAACATATCAGCAAGCATAGGGAGAACTGTATTTGTGTGAGATACCAGCAACACGCTTTCCATAGTTTTATATCAGCCTATATATACCTACTAAACGTTCGTAGCAAAAGCATTAATCAAATCACTAGAAAGCAAAGATGCTATAAAATCACTCTTTTTAGCGAGTTCTAAAGCTTCAGCAAATGAAGCTGGTAATTGCTGTAAGTTTTTTGTTTCAGCTTCTGACGCCTTATACAAATTACAATCTACTGCTTTGTCCAATGGCAGTTTGTTTTGTATACCTACTAAGCCGGCATTGATGATCAAAGCTAATCCAAGATACGGATTACAACTTGCATCCGGTGATCGTAATTCAAGTCGTTTTCGCTCACCTGACTCTGACGGTATACGTATAAGCTGACTTCGGTTATGCGTACTCCAAGTAACATACTTAGGAGCTTCAAATCGGCCTAAACGAGTATATGAGTCTTTTTTAGGATTAAGAAATACAGTCATTTCGCGAATATACTTCATAATACCTGCTATAAAGTATTTTGCTTCATCAGGTAAAACGGGATTATCAAAAATATTGTGACCATTCTTTTTAAGCGATATATTTATATGCAAACCATTACCTGGTTTATCAGGAACAGGCACTGGATCAAAACTAGCCGATAATCCATTACGAACAGCGATAGTACTTACGACCGTTTTAAAAGTAACCAGATTATCACCAGCGGTCATCAAGGAATCATACTTAAAATCAATTTCATGCTGACCAGGGCCACTTTCGTGATGTGACTTTTCAGGTTCGATATTCATCTGCTTTAATGTTAAGCAGATATCACGACGGACATTTTCACCCTTATCTAATGGCGCCAAATCACAATATCCAGCTTCATCTTGTGGTATAGAAGTAGCATTACCATTTACATCATTTTGGAACAAATAAAATTCACATTCGGTACCTATATCAATCTCATACCCTAACTGAGCAGCCTTCTCAGCAGTCTGGCGCAATAAATAGCGAGTATCTCCAATAAATGGTGTTCCATCAGCATTTTTAATATCACAAAAAAAGCGTACAACGCGCCCCATTTGAGGACGCCACGGCAAAACACACAACGTATCAGGATCTGGCACAATAAATAAATCACTATTATCTGCTTCCAAAAAACCTTTAATTGCACTCGCATCAAAAGAAATACCAGTAGCAAATGCTTTTTGCAATTCTCCAGGTTGTATTGAAATACTTTTTACCGTACCAAATACATCTGTAAAAAACAATTTGATAAATTTAACATCATTTTCTTCGATGTATTGCAATACCTCTGTTTCTGTATATGCCATTTTAACACGCTCCGCTTTATTTTGCTTTTGGTATTCTATTCAACTGTTACACTCTTTGCAAGATTTCGAGGCTTATCTGGATCATTACCTCGTAATACCGCACAATAATAAGCAAATAGCTGTGCCGGTATAATTGCAAGAATTGCAGATAATTCCTCACTAACCATTGGAATTTCTACCAGTTCATCAGCAATATCTGCAAAAAGACCTGTTGTATCCTGTGTAATGACTAACGTAGCAGCACCTCTAGTACGCACTTCAACAATATTCGAGCGCAGTTTTTCATATAACTCAGGTTGGGTTGCTACCGCCACTACCAAAGTCTGTGGATCAACGAGGGCTATTGGACCGTGCTTTAATTCACCGGCATTAAAGGATTCGCTATGCATATAGCTTACTTCCTTTAATTTAAGAGCACTTTCAAGACAGGTTGCACTATCAAACTGACGACCAATATAAAATATTTTTTCTTTATTAAACTGTTGAGATGCAAACTTCTGAATCGTAGCCTTATCATCAAGTACTTTCTGTACTTTTTCAGGCAAGGCTTCAAGCTCTTGTAACGCAGCAGAAAAATCTGCATCACTGAGACAGCCCCGTAACGAAGCCATTTTTAATGCTATCAGATACAAACATGACAATTGTGTCGTATATGCTTTTGTTGATGCTACAGCAATTTCTGGACCAGCCCAGGTATAAATAACATCATCTGCTTCACGTGAAATTGTAGAACCAACACAGTTTGTAATGGCAATAACACGTACACCTCGCTCTTTTGCAAGACGCAGTGCTGCCAAGGTATCTGCTGTTTCGCCTGATTGACTGATAGTAATAAAGATATCATCTTTTGATAATAACGGATTTCGATACCGAAACTCTGATGCAGTATCTACCTCAACAGGAATTCGGGCATATTTTTCAAATGCATATTTTGCTACGACACCCGCATGATAAGCTGTACCACAGGCAGAAATAACAATACGATGTGCATTCTTCCAATTCGTATCAAACACAACCTCATCAAAATGTACATCTAAAAGTCCTGTTTTTTCGTTTTTTATAATACGGGGACGAAGTGTATCTG
This sequence comes from Treponema sp., assembly GCA_024695475.1. Lineage (GTDB taxonomy): Bacteria > Spirochaetota > Spirochaetia > Treponematales > Treponemataceae > Treponema_D. Next base: position 10,295 of record JAILIC010000034.1, on the reverse strand, counting down.
TTAATGCCTTAGGCTGCTCATGTATTTCTTTAAGCATAAAGTGAGCATAGCCGCCTTTTTCAGCACTGGAGACATCCCAATTAACATGATATGGATCACGAAGTACTTTTTCACCATGTTCATTAAACAAATCAACATGATCAACATATAATACAGCTACTTCTTTTTGATTGAGGAAATATACTTCCCGTGTATATTCAAGCAATGCAGGAACATCAGACGCAATAAAATTCTCGCCTTTTCCTAATCCTATAACAAGAGGACTATCCTTTCTTGCCACAATAATCCGATCAGGATAATCACGACATAATACTCCAAGTGCATAAGAGCCTTCCAATTTACGTAATGCTTTCATTACTGCACTAAAAATATCATGATCTTTTTCATAATAATAATTAATGATGTGAGCAACAACTTCCGTGTCCGTCTGACTACGAAATACGATTCCTTTAGACTGCAACCATTCTTTAAGACGTATATAGTTTTCTATAATCCCATTATGAACAACAGCAATAGTCCCTGATACGTTTGTATGTGGGTGCGCATTTACATCACTTGGCTCGCCATGTGTTGCCCAACGTGTATGACCAATTCCCAATGAACCTTTGATAGTCTCACTAGCAATACGCTCCTCAAGCATTTTTAGAGCACCTTTTGCTTTTCTAACTATGATATCTTCATTATCAGGATTACACACAGCAATACCTGATGAGTCATATCCACGATACTCTAACTTTTTTAATGCATCTATCAAAATAGGAGTTGCTTGTTTATAACCAACGTATCCAACTATACCACACATACCATTATCCTCGTTTTTTATTTACCTACACAAAAGTGAGAAAAGATACTTTCTAATACATCATCAGGAGTTACTTCGCCAGTCACTTCCCCTAAGGAGTCAAGACAATCCTCCAAATCCTGTACCACGGCATCAAGTGTATATCCACCCTTTGCCGTTTCTAGAGCATGAAGCACACACGACAAGGCATCCTTAACCGCAGCCTGTTGACGAGCAGATCCCAATCCAGCCTGCTCACGGTCAGTTTTATTACCTGCTGTCAAAATACCCGTTACCGCTTTGGTAAGTTCCCCAATACCTTCACTCTTTTTTGCACTAATGTATACCTGTTGCTTTACCACGGAAAGCTTTTCGACATGCTCTAATGATGGACGATGCGTTTCATCAACGACATCACACTTATTCCACACTAATACTAAAGGAACCGTACATGATGTTATAAAGGCAACATCATCTTCATGAATACCAACATGCGAATCCACCATATACATAATGACATCAGCATCCTTGGACAAATCCTTTGTACGTTCAACGCCATTTTGTTCAATAACATCTGTTGTCATACGCAATCCAGCTGTATCAAATAAACGCACTGGAATACCATCTAAGCTAATCCAACTTTCAAGCCAGTCTCGTGTAGTACCAGCAATATTTGAAACTATAGCGCGATCTTCCTTTAACAAGGCATTGAACAAACTGGATTTACCCGCGTTGGTTCTACCACATAAAACTACACGAGCACCATCTTGATATAACTTTTCATTTTTCCAGGAATCAACCAACTGTTGTAAAGACTCAGCCGCTTTTTGTAATTCCGAAGTATCAAAGGCATCCGCAATAGTCTCTTCGTCTTCAGGATATTCTATTTCAACTTCAAGAGCTGCCAGAGAATCAACAATTTGTTTTTTTATACCATCAATTACGGTATATACATCTCCAGCAAGACGCCCTGCTGCCCTACCACGAGACACGTCCGTGCGGCTATCAATAATTTCGCGGACAGCCTCTGCACGAGTTAAATCAGTCTTTCCGTTTATGTAAGCTCGAAAAGTATATTCACCTTTTTGTGCCTGTCGAAATCCGATTTTAAGCAATGTATTATACACAGCCGTTACAACAGCAGGACCACCATGACAGCTAATTTCGACCATATCCTCTCCCGTAAAACTTTTGGGAGCTTTAAAAACAGACAGTAATACTTCATCAATTAGCGTATCACCATCTTTAATCCAACCGTACACGATTGTATTACCTTGAGCGGCAAGTAATGTTTTTGGTCGTGAAAAAATCGAAGCGACAAGCTCAATACATCTTTTACCAGACGTACGCACAATACCTAATGCAGCAGGTGCCAGTGATGTAGCAATTGCAGCAACAGGCTCTTCGGGTGTGTAACCAGTATTATCCATAGTATATGACCTGAAACAGGAATACTAAAATAGGTGAAAAAAAATCTAGTTGTTTTTAGTATCACTGCTAAATGTGGGTTTTCGGTATTTTGTCGAGGCCTCTTGGGCAGAACCAGTATAAGGGGCATCTCCTATATCAGGTTGCAGTGTATCATAATTACCAGAGTTATTCCAATACATATATCCACGATTTACACTATCACGTACGCCAAAAATTTCTTTTTGAACATAATCAGGTCCATAATACTGCTTATCATAACGTACGCCTAAATAAAACGCCTGCACCCACGGCCGTACTACAATATGATTACGTCCAATAACCGTATTACGGTATGTTCCATAAAAATAAATACGGTATGGACGATCTGGATAAGGTGCATAGTTCATAAAAGCATTTTCAAAATGACTCGGATAAAACATAGGAGCAATAACATCAACATACTTTGCAAGCATTTCTACATCCTGCCCCGTACGAGTACCACTTCGATACCAGCCATTTGCACCATAGATATCGATGCTTATCGGTGCGTGTATATTTTGTCTGGCATAGGACAAAAACGACATTAGTGCACTTTCTTTATCCATACCTTTCTGCTTCCAACGATATGTAGCATTTCCTAAATTGGTACCATCAGTCGGAAAGCGAATATAATCAAACTGAATCTCATCAAAACCACGGGCTACAAGTTCCTTGGCAATAGCAACATCATATTCCCACACTTCTGGTGAATACGGATCAACCCAGTTTTCATCATAATACGCTGTCTTTTTAGCACCGGTTGGATTTCCATCAGCACCAATAACATCTTCCAAACCTTTTATGCCTACCCACGGTGCATTATTACGAGCATCCCAAACTGCATATTTACCACCAGCATAACGGGACAGATTACGATCTTTAAAGACAACAATACGAGCAATCAAATAAATATTTTCTTTTTTAAACTCTGATATAAATAAATCCAAATCTGTTGCATAACTACTTACTGAAGCTTTTTCCATAACAAGGGGATCACGGCTCTCATAACGCAACAGACCATAGTCATCTTTCATATCAATAACAAGACTATTAAGCTTATTATTCTTAATTATATTTCTAAATTTATTTATACCATCCATCCCTGCCTGCTTACGCACTTGATACGGCGGTACATAAATACTCTTTTTACCAGTAATCTGCGTTTTATAGGGCGACAGGATAGTTTGCGGAGTAAGCATCCACAACTCACACAGCGAAAAACCAACCGTAAAACCACTTCTCTGACGAGGAATCCATGCGGTATTTACTGCACTTGGTGCATACGAAAAGAGCCTCTTCCATTCATTAAGCTTTGCAGGATTTCCTGGCACCGTCTTGCTTTTATAATCAAAGGCATTAATAGTCCCCGGTTGTGTAAACAACAGGGCATCTTCCACATGCGTCAAGCTATCAATCGTATCTGATGGTTCCCGCCCCATATAGATACACTCTGCACGCTTACGGCTCCAATCAAAGCGATATATATATGGCAAAAATGTCTGGGCTATATATATCTCAACATAGGGAGTTCCATCAGCAGCGGTACGGAACAAAGGAAGAATATCAGATATTTCATCAGGAGTAGACAAAGAATCCATAATCTTAAATCCACCCGACACTTCTCGCCAAGAAGGTTGAGCCTCATCAGGTAGCATATATGCAAATCCCAAAATTGCATGAGACATGAATACAACCACCTTGTCTTCAATTGTCGCTATTGCAACCGCCTTTATACCAGAAGTAGAAGAACTTACAGAGCCAAGCGACTTCCAAGTTTCACCACCATCACGAGTAATAAAAACTGCATCTTTTGTCGCTGTAACTAACTCTTGGGGATTAAGCGGATTAACACACAAATCCTTTAAATCTTGTATTTCTTTTGTAAGCGTAATTTGCTTATTCTCATATTTTTCAATCGTAAGAGCAGTAAGACCAGTGTTTTTAAGTACAAAAGATGTCAAATCTATACTGGTCAAAATTCCTTCAGAAGTAAGAAAATACCAGCGTTGATTAGTATGTACTATCTGTTTTACCTTACCCCCTGTCCATAAAGGAATATAAGCATCAGTACTATCCAATTTAAACAGACCATTATCTGTTCCTACAAGCATGGTATTATCATCATAGGATACGTCCGTATCTGTTATACTATTTGAATCAATAGTGAGCGGGTATAAAGGCTTACGAATAACTGTCGTATCAGATGAAACAAACTGTTGCACATTCTGTGCTGATAATACTGATACCGGAACAGTACAAAAAAAAGCCAAAAGAAAAACTATTACACACATATCTATCTTATCGGCTCTTTTTTATACATTTTTAGAAGATTGTTCTTGTACCGTATACTCCTGAAAACAGGTAAAGGAATCTCGCACTCCGTTTGTGCACGCCTGTGCATACAGACCGATTCTACCGGCAACCCAGTGATCCCCATCAGCACTATAGGCTGGTACATCAGGTGTCCAGGTAAAAGACCCGCTTGTTACCGTAAACACACAACTGCCTTTACTCGGTTTGACAGCATCAACCCAACCATCATGGGCAAGCTGCTGATCTATCGGACACGGCGTAAAACGCAGTATAAAACACAATGATTGAGTATCATGTGTGATACAGCTTACCACCTGCTCAGGCAACACAAGAGAATCAAGCATCTGTTCTGTACGAAGTTCTGAATCCCCTTCATCGGTATTTGACTCAAGGTATGCCAAGCGCCACATACCATCGATACCGTGTTCAATAAAAACAGAGGCATATTGTCCTCCAAGAAATACTATACCTGCCCGTGATCCTGGCAATACATGACTGACATTACATCGTACCTTTACGACAAAATCCTCATATACTACTTTTTGAGTCAATACATGTGCACAAGACCAGAGCGTCTCATATCCCGGATTATTCGTATTATGTAACGCAGCTAAGCATAATCCCTGCATCGCAGATGTTTGTTGTATAAAATCAGCCCTGGCATTTGCCTGCCATTGCCACTGTAAGCCCATCACTCCATCTACAAATGAATCATTTACCGTAACAGCACTGATTCCTGGTAATGCTTTCTGCAATGTGTTAGCATCTATTGGAGGACAGTCATATTCATCAACCGCATCGGAAGGTATCCGTCCTGTGCAAACACCTTGCCCCATTGCTACCCAATCATCATCAGTCCAGACAACAGGCTCCAATAACGATACCCGTCCATATATTCCTCTATCTTGAAAATGCAAAAACCACCAAGAGCCATCAATTGCATCAACCAAACCGCCTTGATGAGGACCATTGATATGACCATCAAGCTGCCGCATGACAATTTTTTCCTCATACGGCCCTATAATTGAGCGACTTCGTAATACCGTCTGCCAGCCTGGCTTTACCCCACCAGCTGGTGCAAAAATATAATACCAGCCATTGTGAGTATATACTTTGGGTCCTTCAATCGTTGGCTGTGTTTTTTCGTCATTAAAAATACACCTATCATCTCCATGGCAGACCAATGTGTCAGGATCAGCAGCAAGTATTCCCAATCTGCTGTTAAAACCAATACGACTCTTAGCATAGCCATGGATGATATACGCATTGCCATCTTCGTCCCAAAATGGACAAGGGTCTATAAAACCTTTTGCAGCAAAGACACAACGCAACGGAGACCACGGCCCATAAAAAGAAGTACTTTCGGTAACAAAAATACCCTCATCAGGAAATCCCACTACAATAATAAAACGATTATTGTGATATCTGATACTCGGTGCCCAAATTCCCTTTGAGTGTTGCGGAGTATCATAGGCCTTTAAAGGAATTGTCTGTACCGCATACCCAACAAGGTTCCAATGTACCAAATCTGCCGATTGTAACAGCGGCAAACCTGGCGTTACATGAAAACTCGAAGCCGTCATATAATAATAACTACCCACTCGGATAACATCCGGGTCAGAATAGTCAGAAAATATAATAGGATTGGTATATGTCATAGTAATCTACACTTTCTTGTTTTATGCCATCAACGACTCATCAGCCGTATCTCTGTCAAACTCTTGCCAATCAATGCCGCCTAAAACAAGTTCCTTTTGCAGAGTCGCATACAAAGGAAATTCCTTTGCTATCACTTGTAATTGCTGTGCTACCAGCTGCGATACGATAAACGCACCGTCAGGGCGTAAATGGCTATTGTCACTCTTTCCATCAGGAAAGTTTTCATAGATACCTGCATCAAAATTCATAAAATAATTGCGGCTGGCATGTTCACCTACCTTTTCAAAAAAAGCTGTTGTAAGTGCTGTTAAGTCGATACAAGGAATATGCTCTTGTTTAGCTACGGCACAAATCGCTTCAGGATATATACCATGAGTATCTTCCATCACATGCTCTTGCGTAAACTTACGACGGGCAACAGGCGTCAGCAATATAGGTAGAGCCTGAAGAGCTTGTAACTCCGTTACAAATACTGTCAGATTTGCCCTAAACTTACCATCAGGACAAGGATCTGTATATCGGCTAGGATCCATTTCTTTTTCGTCATTATGACCAAAACCTATAAGTACTATATCACCAAGCACTATCTGCGATTTTACAACAGCAAAACGTCCCTCATTTATAAAGCTTTTGGTACTACGTCCATTACGGGCATAATTGATAATTGTCGTATCCTTTGAAAAAAAACGACCAAGCTCTTGTACCCATCCTGTCTGGGGATATGTTGAGCAATCATTATATTGCATTATCGAGTCACCAATACAGATAATACGCATGTTTATTCTCCTAAGGGGTAAAACTATTTTTATTTTGTGCCTTTTATTATAACAATCCTGTCAGTTCGATACATTCCTTTTTGACAAAGAATAAGAAATGGAACTTAAGACTGTGTTCTGTGAATTGCATAATTTTACTCCGATTCCAATTCCTCATTGATTTTATCTATCCTTAAATGTTTGATAAAACAAACGCATATAATGCATTAAGTTCATTTTTCATACTATTTCCCAATAGCCTGTTTTGTCAGAGCCGACCCGCTTAATATAGTTTAGTTCTTTTAGTTTTGCTGTATGATTACGAATTGTTCGCTCCGATTGGTTTGTTCTAGTTGCCAACTCTTGATTTGAAGCATGGCTATCTTCACAAATTGCCCTGAAAGTCACTTCAAGATTACTAGGCAATTTACTAGGCAATTTACTAGGCAATTTGCCTAGTAAAGTTTCGTTTGTCGGGTCATTTGCCCCATTATTTACCTTTACAACCTCGGTCAGCCTGAGTATAGTTGTAGTTCGCTCCGGAGAAACCTTTTGAGAGTATTCTGGCTCCATTCCAAACTCTTTGTTCCATACGGAAAAAACGCCAGGAATACCGCTGCCTGCACGCTCGCCGATATCAATCATAGAGAACATTTTTAGCAGGGTTGCATTGCGCGGGTCAGACATACCACCGTCAATGGCTTCTTTTAGGCTGATTCTAAAAGTCCCGGGGTTTTCAAAGGAAAGTCGGTCTTTATATTTTTTGATTACGACCCCACCACGTCCGTAGTAATCAGCATTTACGAGACTGTTTACAAGAATTTCACGAATAGCCTTATGAACCGGAGTGTCATCAACGCGGGTAATACCTTCTAGAGCAAAGGGCTTTTTTACATCTTCTGCAAGCTTATTATATGCCTTAAAAAAGAAGTCAAAAACATTTCCGCTCCATTCGCCAGAGTTCGAAACAAACCTGTCAGACCAGCGGGTTGTTTCGTCAAAATGTTCCTGATAATCAAGAAAGTATTGCGGATATTCATATGTGATTTCAGATTCATTCCCAAACATCAAAAGACCAGCGGCCGTCGGATAAACTTTTCCATCTCCCTGATTTATTTTTGCAGCACCAAGCTTCTTCAAAAAGTCAAGATCTGATAAATCGTTCCAGACATGACCTTCGTGGAACAAAATGAATCGCTGGCGGTAATGCGCAATTGTTTCCTTGTTAAGAGAATCAAGCGCAACTTCGGTAATGATTTTATTATCCTGCGTTATCTGCCCGGCATCACGGAAAATTGCGGCAACTTCATCACGGGAACAAAGATAGTCGCCTTCGCCGTTTCTTCTGTAAGTTCCCGCAAACATATCGGTTCCCCTGTAAACAGGGCGGTATATACGCTCAGCACGAGGAATGGTAATTGCGATAATATGCTTTCCTTCGATTTCTTTTATTTCAAAATTACTGTTATTCAAGATATTGATATTCACAACCTTTTTGTTGTTGATGTTATCCCAAAAAGCCTTTTCCAATTTCTCAGGATTCTCAATATCCTCGAAGGTAAATGAATGGTCCTTATTTTCCTTAACCCCAAGAAGAATCAAACCGCCATCTGTATTGGCAAAGGCAGAATAGGTGTCCCAAATATTGGCAGGGAGCCCGCCCTTTGCAAGCTTTGCTTCGTAGCGGTTGTTCTCGCAGAATTGAGATATGTCGAAAAAAAGTGTTTTGTTGTTCTGATATTCCATTTTTACTTTTTCTACACCTCATCAGGTTCATAAGTAGCATTGAATACCATATCAAGAAGCCAGTTCTGGAATGATTTACCATTCTTGTTTTTCATATCGCCATAAAAGGCTTTGTATAGCTCAAGACCTGTCGAAAGCGACTTTTGTATCTGTTCTTTTACAATTTTCTCGCATACATCTCGTGCATTCTGTGCATCAGAATGTTTCATTGCATTCTGATATTCTTCACTTTCTTTTATTGTCGCAGGGAGTTCTTGAATCTGTTTCTTTACTTTATCTTCATCAGTCCAATCGCAATTGCCCCAAATATCATGGAAGGTTGCTATAATATGCGAAAGATAATCCAAATCTTCTACCCCCTTGCCTCCAACAGGAGTTCCAACAGGTACAGGTTCAAGTTCTGCGTTTTCATCTTTTAGGCTAATTGACATTGTTGTCTGTGCCTCAAGTCTGTAGCCTTCCAGACTTACATCCTTGTAGATTTCATCTGTATCATCATCTGTCCTGAGTTTTGGAAGTTTTCCTATTAAAAGATTCAAAAAAATTGAAAGTTTTTCCCATTCAGGCGAACCGTACGGTAGAATAGAAGATAAGAAATTATATGTGCGAACAAATGATTTTGCACTGCCTTTGAATTGAATCTGGTCATCCATTTCAAGCTTCTTAAAATTTTCAACGCAAACATCAAGAATCGGGTCAAGTTTTTCTCTAGAAGCATTTCCTAAATACAAATCAACAAAATTCGTGATTTGTTCTTCTGAATAAACTTCCATTGGTTCCATTACATCAACCAAATCGTTGAGTTTATTCACATCGGTTTCGCCTGAAAGGATTGTTGTTTTGTAATATCTGTCAAAAGCTTCTTTTATATCTTTTGGGTCGTTTACAAAGTCCAATACAAAAGTATCAAACTTTTGACTATGGCAACGATTCAAACGTGATAATGTTTGAACTGCCTTAATATCATACAACTGTTTATCAACATACATGGTATGAAGAAGCGGCTCATCAAATCCTGTTTGAAATTTATCAGCTACAACAAGAATTCTATACGGATCATTCTTGAATGTCTTTTCAATTTTACTTGATGGGAATCCATTTAACTTTGCTTCATCATATTCAACACCGTTGTATGTTGCTTTTCCAGAAAAAGCTACGATTGGCTTATAAAGACTTTTTCGGGCGGCAAGGGCTTCTTTGATTGCAAAATAGAATTCGATGGCTCGTTCAATTCTACTTGTGATTACCATTGCTCTTCCTTGCCCGCCTATTTTCTTATAGGTCTCAGTGCAGAAATGCTCTACAATAACATCAGCTTTTTCTTTAATAGCGTATTCTTGTCCTTCAACAAAAGCTCTAAGACGTTTTTGTGCTTTTGTCTTATCAAACATGGGGTCATCTTCAATAGTTTTTGCAATTTTATAGTAACTCTGATATGGAGTGTAATACTTTAATACATCAAGAATGAAGCCTTCTTCTATCGCCTGCTTCATTGTGTAGACATAATGCGGCTTAAACTTTTTCGTTCCATCATCATTAAGAACAGGATTGCCATGTTCATCAATAACAGGCTTCCCGAACATTTCCAAAGT
>JAILIC010000168.1 GCA_024695475.1 Treponema sp. | reverse complement strand
AAAAGGTGATTATTATTACATTACATCAAAACGAAGAGATACATCAGATTGGGATAAAAGACAACGAAAAGAATATCTAAAATCATCTGATTATAAAAAAATACAAAATTTTTCAGAAATCGATTTAATTATAAAACTTGATGGTGAATATATGGATGTTTATCTTAATTCCCCTGATAATTATTTAGGAACCTACTGTTATGCAAATTTCGAAACAGTTCGTCAGCTTAAATTTTTTGCTAGAGATATAGATGCGCTTCCTGTGAATTTTAATAATATTAGATATCCTCGTCATGCCGATGGTTCCTGCGATTGACGTACTAAAATTCGCTAGAAGCTTTGCAATATACTCGCTACCCCTTTTTGTATACACCAGATCAAAACAAATATCAAAATGACAAACAAAATATCATTTTTGTCACCTTGTTAAAGTCAAAATTCAGACTGATACTTATACTAGATCAATGACCTATCCATTGAAGATGTAATTTTTCATGTATTTTTGGAGGAAATATGAAAAAGTTATTAGCAGCAATCACCATGACTGCACTTGTAGCAGGTATTGCCTGTGCAAACGGAGCTAAAGACTCTGCAAAAGATGATGACACTACCCCAATCACATTACGCATGTGGACACACGAAGATCCTAACAGACAAAAGCTTGAAGAAGCCTACGCTGCAGAATATATGAAGCAGCATCCTAATGTTACCATCGAGTATTCTGTGTATCCATCAACAAAGATTCAGGATCTTATCTCTACTGCTTATGCAGCAAAGAATGCTCCTTCAATCTGGAACTTGGAATTGCAGAAAGCATATCCTCTGCTTTCACAGGGCTTGTGTGCACCAATCGATCCTGCTGCTATCGGAGTTAAAAACGAAGCAGAAATCAAAGCTATGTACATGGAGCACATGCTTGATCCAGTTACCGATACAGACGGTTCTATCGGTGGCAAAAAAGGCAAAATCTACGGTATGCCACTTGAATTAAACAACTGGTGTATCTACTTAAACAAAAAAATCTTCCGCGATGCAGGTTTGGATCCAGAAAAAGACTATCCAAAAACATGGGAAGATATGATGAAAGTTTGCGAAAAGCTTACTATTCGCAACGGTGATATCGTAACACGCCGTGGTTTTGACTTCCGTTATCCAGACTACCTCATTTCTTGGGTACCAATGGTAAATCAGCTTGGTGGACGCGTTGTATCAGCAGACGGTAAAGAAGCTATCACCAATATCGATGCATGGGTAAAAGTACTCAAATACATGCAGGAATTTGGACCAAACAAAAAGAACTTTGGTTCTCCAAACTACAAAGCAGCTCGTAAAGTATTTGATACAGATTCAAACGAAATTGCAATGTCTTTGTCAGGTTTGTATCAGGAAGCTCGTATCAAGACAGCTAACCCAGCATTCTATGACAGCAAAGAATGGATGATTATCCCATTCCCAGTATTTGAAGGTGGAAAAAATCTCGCAGCTTGCTACTACTTCCAGTACTACATGGTTAACTCTCAGATTCCAGAACGCGAACAGAGAGAAGCTTGGAGATTTGTTAACTTTATGTTGAGCCATCCAGAAGAATACTTGAGCAAGATTGCTCTTATCCAGCCACGTAAATCACTTATCGAAGGTGACTTGTTCAAGAGCATGCCATATTCAAAAGTATTTGTCGACGATTTGGCTCGCGCAGAAGTTGTATACTATGGTGCTGCCAGCTGGCAGATCAACCAACTCATCGACGAAGCAATCAAGGGTGTAATGCTTAACAATGAAGATCCTGCTGCTGCAGCTGCAAAGCTTAAGAAAAACGCACAGTCAGTTCTTGATGAAGCTCTATAATCTCTAGTTCTAACCCGATAACCGGAGAAAGACCTCTTGCCTCAGACAAAAGGTCTTTCTCCATTAAAGGAGTAAGCCGTATGGCAAAAAAAAATCAATCTTTGGAAAAAAAGGTTGCACTGTGGGGATGGATTTTTGTCATTCCATCCCTTGTTTTTTTCAGCATCTTTTCATTTTATCCTATTCTTAATGCCGTATATTTAAGTTTTACAAAAAAGAATTTGATTTCTCTCAAAGCCCCTGTTTTCATCGGCTTTTCAAACTATATAAAAATTTTCCAGTCTCCTGACTTTTGGAATTCCGTACGAGCGACAGTTGTATTTACGGTCGGTACCTTTACTGCATTAGTTTTAATGAGTCTTGTACTCGCTGTCTATCTTACCTTCCGTTCAAGAGGATCCCGCGTTTTACAGACTATCTACTATGCTCCTGCAATTCTTTCTTCTGTTGTTGCAGCTCTTATCTGGCAAGTTATTTTTGAACCAAGTGGTATCGCAAATCAATTTGTTAACTTTTTGTTACGTACACAAGGTATAGACATGAGATGGTTGAGTGACAGCAAACTGTTACAGGTATCTACAATGATTGTCTATTTCTGGAAATATATTGGTTACTTTACAGTACTGTTCATCACTGGACTAGCAAAAATACCTAACAGCATTTATGAAGCAGCAACTATCGATGGTGCCACACGCGGGCAGTCATTCTTTATGGTAACCTTACCATTGCTCAAACCTACAACCATCATGGTTTCAATCATGTCAATGCTGCAATGTCTCAAAACCTTCAGTACCCAGTTCCTGTTTACACAATCAGGTTCCCCACAGCCACCAATTAATGTCATCACATTAAATATTTACAATACTGCTTTGCGAGAATATAACATTGGTCGCGCATGCGTTATGAGTGTTTTGTTGTTCCTGTTCATGATCATTTTGACTGTTGTACAGCTCAAATTTTCACGTTCTGATGACGTATCATACTAAGGAGGGAGAACAATGCAATTTTTAACTACACTGCTCATAACAACATTTGTCTATATTTTACTCATGGTATTTGTTCCTGAAAAAGGAAAAAATATCCTCATGTCATTGTTTCTCGTCGTGGTAGCAGCTTTGATTATCACACCGCTGTTATTTATGTTCACGGCTTCCATGATGCCTTCCCAGGACATCTTAAAGATGCCATATCGATGGATTCCTCGTGGATTCCACTGGCAAAACTTTTATAAAGCACTTGCAGGTAATGACGGTCGATTTACCTTTATCAGAAACATATTAAACTCTCTGATTGTTTCGTCTTGTGTCACTGCAACAACACTGTTTTTAGCCACATTGACTGGATACAGTCTTGCAAAGTTTCACTTCAAAGGTAATAAGATTGTATTTATGTTCATTATGATGACCATGATGATTCCTTTTGAAACCATTATGGTTCCATTGTACATGGTCGTACTTAACTTACACATGCAAAATACCTACCAGGGTTTGATTGTTCCATTTATGGTAAATGCCTTTGGTGTTTTTATGATGAGACAGTATCTGCAGACATTTCCTGATGATGTTATTGCCGCAGCACGTATTGATGGCTGTTCGGAACCTGCAATATTTGGTAAAATCATAGTAGTTAATTCGGGTCCTGCCTTGGCAACTTTGGCTATTTTAACATTCCGACAGCAGTGGGATTCATTGATGTGGCCATTGATGGTTGCACAAGAAAAGACTCTAAAAACAATACCAACATATATCGCAAGCTTTGCCGAAGAAAAATTTGCAGATGAAGGTGCTATGATGGCAGTTGCCGTATTGGCAAGTTTACCAATGATCATTTTGTTCATCTTCTTGTCAAAATACTTTATCGGTGGAAGCCAGATGTATTCTGCTGGAAAGGAATAAACACGGTGAATAAAAAACTGTTCATTTTTGATATGGGCGGCGTTGTGGTCATGTCCTGTTGGTTGTGGCCACAAATAGCAAAAGCAATGGGTATTGCTCATGCCGAAGAACGAGCTGAAGCTTTTAGACCGCTTGTTCAAGCCACAATGAGAGGGGATATTTCCAGTATGGAGTGTCTCAACCTTATTGCAGAACGCGAAAAACTAACTCGCCCTACAGATAACTATTGGAGCAGTTTTTTTCAACCTGAGTTGCACCAGCCTACGGTGCAGCTCATACACGCATTAAAACACCATAACCAGCGTGTCGTCTGTGGTACCAATACCATGGATGTACACTATCAGTATCATATTGATCATGACGAATACCGCTTTTTTGATACCGTGTATGCGTCCCACATCATGCAACAGATAAAACCAGATATCACTTTCTGGCATTATATCAAAAATCAAGAACAGCAGTACGATTTTTCTGATATGTTCTTTTTTGATGATATGCAAGTAAATGTTGATGCCGCTGCAAGTCTGGGTATACATGCACATGTCTTTACAAGTGCACAAGATACGGCTGACTATATCAACTCTCTCACTGATTTACATATCACTTTGTAATATGCATACAAAGTTTTTTATACGAGTCATCACCGTCGCTGTTATAGCTTTGTTCATCATCTCCTGTAAAAATAAATCTATGCAAACAGCAGCATCCGTAGTACAAAATCAGCAGGAAATTGTCATATACACACCACACGGTATGGATATGCGTGATTTTATTATAAAAGAATTTAGGGAACGCACTGGTATTAAAACTACCATCATATCAGCTGGTACAGGGGCACTGCTGCAGCAAATAGCTACCGACCCTCATACTCCTCAAGGCGATGTATTTTGGGGAGGCGGAGCAGACTCTCTTGAGGCATATAAATACCTCTTTCAGCCATATACATCAGAACAGGAGCCCTATTTTTTGCAAGGCTATGATACTGGGGAACAACTATGGCACAGTCTTTCTCTTATGCCAATGGTTATTGTCTATAATACAATGCTTGTACCTAAAGATAAAATTCCAACAACATGGAGCGCACTACTTGATCCCTACTTTGCAAATCAGTTACGCATGGGTGATCCCGTTTTTTCTGGCTCATCATTTTCGATGTTATGTACATTACTGGCAGTTTTTGGACAATACTCATCAGGCTGGAAAAATATCGAAACATTGTCAAACTTACTTGGCTATAACGGAGTAACATCACGATCAGAAGACGTCTATACCAGTGTTGCTGCAGGTGAAGCCTTTGCAGGTCTCACATTTGAAGACGCAGTAATAGCTTTAAAAGCACAAAATGCCAATGTCGACATCATCTACCCAACAGAAGGCACAACTATCGTACCCGAAGGTGTCGCCTTATTACACAATGCCCGCCATCCTGAAGAAGCAAAGCAGTTTATCGAGTTTGTATTAAGCAAAGATGTACAAGCCATGGTAAGTGAGCAATGGCATCGCCGAAGCATACGTATTGATGTTGATCCGCCAAAAGGTTCAGTTCCTCTTCAAAGCATTCATAAACTACCATACAATTATGCACTGATAGCAGATAAAAAAACATTTATTATTACTCATTGGCAAACGATAAGAAGTATACGATAATAAATATATGAAGATAGTTGCTGTTTTTGTATTGTCCTGTTTTTTTTGTATTTCCTGCACCACTGCAAAAACAGTAGGCATCACTCCCAAAAAGCGGGTTCCTCCTCAAATAACACACTTTATACAAGGATACCCGACATATACATTTACCGTTAGTTTTTCAGAGCGTCTTCATGATTGGCAAATCAAAGTAACAGCTCCATCACCTAAGAAAAATAGAAAAGGTAAAACTGCTACATTCTACTGGGCAGAAGGGAAAATTCTTCCTAAAAAGGAGTTACAAAACTCCGATTGGTACACCCCTATCTTATATGACTATCCTGACAGAAGGTGCAATCCTGACACCATGACGGCAGAAGATTTTGAAGCCATGCAAGAAAGTGGCACAAAAGAAGCCCGCTTGATTAATCCAGGAACAGCTGTTTTTTTCTATGATTTTATCTACCATGCACAGTCAAAAAAGGATCTTGAAAAAGAACTGGTACCCATCAGTTTTTTAAATCTTCCTGCTACAAAGATACACAAACAGGTTGTTGATGAATTAGCAAATATTGAGATAAGACTTCGTGCTCTGGCACGCGAGGATAAAGATGTTCAAGATTTTATTGATTCCTTGGAATCAGCATATTCTTACAACTGGCGTCTCATTGAAGGTACAAAACGAAAATCATTCCACAGCTTTGGTATCGCTATAGATCTTTTGCCGCACGACTATACCAAAAAGACCATTTTTTGGGCATGGACTCGGGATAAGGTTGGCAATGACTGGGTAAAAACACCTTGGGATACACGTTGGATGCCGCCAGAATCGGTAATCGAAGTATTTGAAAAAAACGGTTTTATTTGGGGTGGTAAATGGGACGTCTGGGACAATATGCACTTTGAATACCGCCCCGAAATGCTCCTCCATAGATAAATACTCATGTATTGTGCTAATTGTTTTTAAATTCCTTTGGAGTAAAACCTGTTACCCGTTTAAATAACTGCCCAAAATAACGGACATCTTCATACCCAACGAGATCGGCAATTTCGTATATCTTTTTATCGGTATCCCGTAATAACTGAGCGGCAACAGAAATACGCTCATACATCAGATAGTCAGTAAAAGTATATCCTGTTTCTTTCTTAAATAAGCGACTTAAATGCCCTGAAGAGATTCCTAATTCCTCGGCAACGCTTTCTATAGTTATGCCCTGCACATATCGACTGCGGATGATGGACACAGTCTGAGATACATAGTCTTCTCCATCAGAAAGTGCCCCCTGATACTCAGTAAAAAACTTGATAGAAGCTGAGTTTTCTTTTGTTGCTGCAGTAGTAATTCGCTTTATATGACGTTTTTTATCAATACGTTCTTTGCAACGTTGCAAAGCCTCCTCAAGCTGCTGATCTTCAACAGGCTTTAATAAATATTCCTGCACTCCCATCTGCATTGCCTGGCGGGCATACTCAAATTCATTATAACCAGAAATAATAATCCACTCAGGTTCTTCACTCCAAGAATCTCCTGATGCATCAATTGCCTGCTTAATTTCATGTATCATTTCAATACCATCCATACCAGGCATTCTGATATCCGTAATGACAATATCTGGGTGTACGTTCTGTATCAGTTCCTTGCCTTGCTTTCCATCTCCTGCTTCACCTGAAAACAGTACACCAGTTGCCTGCCACGGAAAACATAGCACCAATTCTTTTCGAACATTTGGTTCATCTTCTATAACAACTATCTTATACATTGCTATTCTCCGGCTTATAACGAATCTCAACCACTGTTCCTTCGCCTGGATAGGAATAGATTTTTAATCCTGCATCTCTACCATATAACAGTTTAAGCCTACGATGTGTATTGATCAAAGCAATTCCAGACGATCCATGTTCTTTTTTTTGTTCTACATCCAATGAATGTGACTCTATGGACTTTTTGAGAGCGGCTAATTCATCTTCAGTCATACCAACACCAGTATCACTTACACGAATAACAATCGTATCGTTCTCTTGTATAGCAGTAATATCCAGCTCACCTTTTCCTTCTTTTGCCTCCAGACCATGTATCAATGCATTTTCAACGACAGGTTGGACAACAAGTTTTGGTATCGGGCAATCTGCAACAGTTTCGTCAATATGTTCATGATAGCTAAAACGATCAGGCCATCGATATGCTTCAATAAGAAAGTAGTCTTTTGCCAATGCAATAGATTGTTTTACAGTACTCATATCTCCCTGACCAGAAATACCTTCACGTAAAATACGTGCAAGAATAGTAACCATTTCTGCTGCATCTCCTGCCCCTTGCAACTTTGCCATTGAACGGATAGAACTAAGCGTATTATACAGGAAGTGAGGATTAATCTGAGACTGTAATGCCTGCACTTCAGCGGCTCGCAAAAACTTTTGTTTTAAGACAGCTTCTTCCATGAGGACATCAATACGGGCAATCATGTCATTAAAATGTCGTACTAAAAAATGGACGTCATCATTTTCATGCGAAAACACATGCGTGCGTGGCTCAGGACTACGTACAGACAGATTACCTTTTTCAACTTGATGCATTACAGAAATTAATGTAGTGATAGGGTGTGATATGGAACGCGAAATAAAAAAGCTAAACAAAAAAGCCGCACACACACTAATAACAATCAGCCATATAGTCAGCATACTCAACCGTGCAGAAAACTCATTCATCGCAGATTTTGGATAAATAACTGATATGCACATACTATTATTTAGGATAGGCGAAATGAGCATATTGTTTTCGTATGCATTATTAAAAGAATCGATAAATTGTCCTTCTAAACTGGCATTAAGCAGGCTAAAAACGATACACCCACTGGTATCGGTTATCAGTAAATCTTGTATGGCACCAATACGTCCGGGATTGATGTTAAAAAAAGCACTTCGTTTTATATCCGTTACCACATATCCAGTAACTTTGCCGTTATAATGCACCGGTACGCCAACAGCAAGTGCTATGGCATCTCCAGAATCTTGATGTGGTTGCGCTTCAAGTGCATATAAATCAGTTGGATTTGTAGCCAACTTACCAAGGATTCCCCAGTGTCTTGATGCAGGACTTGCATATAATGAGGGCACTTGTCCCCGCCCTAAAGGTAATCGAGTATCATCAACAGGAATAATATACGGTTCATAAATACCACTCTCAGCAACTCGTCCACATTCCTGTATAATACTTGTTGCCGTATAGTTTTGCGTATCATCCTGCAATAGATATTGTAAGCACGAACCGTTGCGAGCAAGCTCTATACTACGACGCTGAGCTTCTGTAACAAGATACTCTGTCAAACCACAGGCAGACTCTACCGTTTTTTTGATATCCCGCTCAAAAGCTTCATTTGCATATCTATCAATATTACAGATTATCGTAAAACAGATAAACAAAAGCGGAAACATACCCGTTAGCAAAAAAGCGAGAAGTAATTTTATAAAAAAAGAGGAATGAATCTGTAACACTTTTTTTGCCATGATACTACTCTATATCGTTAAAAAATCAAGTACCTTTGAGAGCCTGATCCTCACATGATTTTATTATCTTCTATTTTACACTCTCTTGCCGATTATACGCAATCGGTGTAAAATACAAGATAATGGGTACCTCGGAAAACTGAAGTTTTTAGAGATTCCCGTATCAGTAATAAAAAAGGATGCATATATGAATTTCATTTTTTTAGGTCCCCCAGGAGCTGGCAAAGGTACGCTTGCTGTTAAAGTCGCTGAAGAGTATAAAATCCCGCATATTTCAACCGGTGACATGTTCCGCGCTGCTATAAAAGCTCAAACCCCACTTGGAGTAAAAGCTAAAGAAATTATTGATGCAGGTGGTCTTGTCAGTGATGAAATTACCTGTGGTTTGGTAAAGGAACGTCTTGCTCAAGATGACTGCAAAAATGGTTTTATTCTTGATGGTTTTCCTCGTACTATTCCTCAAGCAGAAGCTTTGGTTTCTATTTGCCCAGATGTTACTGTTGTCAATTTTGTTATAAAAGATGAAGTTGTCATCAAACGTTTAAGTACCCGCCGTGTTTGTAAAAAATGCGGTGCAAACTATAACATACTTACTGTACCACCTAAAAAAGAAGGCATCTGTGACAATTGCGGAGGCGAATTGTACCAGAGAGATGATGATAAAGAATCATCAATCGCTCACCGTATGGATGTCTACAGAGAGCAAACAGAGCCATTAATTGCTTTTTACAAAGAAAAAAACAAACTCACTGACATAGATGCAGATGCACAGACTGCTGATATTTTGGCAACTTTCAAAAAGGTGTTCAAAGCATAAAAAAAGAGGCTGTCCAAAATGGGCAGCCTTTTTTATACGGCAAATCATTACCGGATTGCATCAATATTTGCATACCCCGATTTTACATAGGGCAATACATCTTCTTCGGGATCTATTTTTACCAATACAAGGCATGGCTTTTTTTCATTATGAGCAAAAGCTTCGGTATACCATTGCTGGTCGGCTGTGGCATCAACAGTCCGTATACCAAACCCCTTTGCTACAGCAATAAAATCTGTTTGCTGCATAAAGACGCTCGCACTAAAAGTCCTATCAAATAAATACTTCTGTTGCTGGCGTACCATGCCTAACGTTCCATTCTGAAACAATACTATCGTAACTGGTAAGTTTAATTCTGCCAGTGTTGCCAATTCCTGAATATTCATCATAATGGATCCATCACCAGTAAAACAGACAACTCGTTTATCGGTATTTGCAAGTGCTGCACCAATCGCAGCGGGTAGTCCAAACCCCATTGTTCCTAAGGAGCCGGAAGTTAAAAAAGTCCGAGGATATACAAAAGGATAATATTGAGCAACCCACATCTGATGCTGACCTACATCAGTCGTCACGATAATATCATCTGCAGTAAGCCCACACAATGCAGCTTTTTCTGGTAATGCAGCAATAAAACTACGAGGATTAGGTAGCATTGAGTCCTTTGATTTTCCAAGTAATTCCGAATAGTCACTTTGCCGCAATGAGCAACAATTGTCATACCTTTTTTTTTGTACACCCTGACTTGTATAGTCTCCATTTTTGATGTTGCGTTCCAGAGCTGTACATAACAGTGGTAATACTTTTTTAACATCGGCAACGATAGCGGTATGAGCAGGATATATCTTATTTATCTCGGCAGCATCAATATCTACATGTAAAATCTTTGCATGCGGGCAAAACTCGTTTGCAAGACCGATTGCTCGGTCATCAAAGTGGGTACCTAAAGCCAATACAACATCGCTATCATACATTGCACTATTTGCTGCATATGAGCCATGCATACCCAGCATTCCTAAATAGTACGGAGCTTTACACGGTACACATCCTATACCCATCAAACTTGATACAACTGGAATAGAAAGCGTTTTAAGCAATTGTTGCAATTGAGATGCAACTTCTGGCACATTACATCCACCTCCAACATAGAGTACCGGTTTTTGAGCGCCAAGCAAAACAGCGCAAAATTGCTCAATCAGAGCATGCATCTCATTTGCTGGAGTTGCAAACCGAACTGGAGCACAATAAGTACTATCACTCTTTGCCTCAAAAACTGAATCAGCAATATCACATTCGGCAGTCTGGATATCTCGAGGAACATCAATCAGCACAGGCCCTGGACGGCCCGATTGAGCAATAGCAAAAGCCTGAGGAATTGCCGTTACTAAGTCTTCGACATGTTGGATTAATATACTATGTTTCGTAATGGGAAAAGACAGTCCAAATGTATCAGCTTCCTGAAATGCATCGGTACCAATAAGCGTTGTGTTTACCTGACCAGTAATAACAACCAAAGGAATTGAGTCACATCGAGCATCCGCAATGGCAGTAAGTAAATTCATGGCACCAGGTCCACTCGTTGCCATACATACTGCTGTTTTTCCTGTAGATCGTGACATTCCTTGTGCGATAAAACCAGCAGCCTGTTCCTGTCTCACGAGAATATGACGGATATTACTCTGTGCCAGCTCATTATACAATGGTAATATGGAACCACCAGGTATACCTGCAACCTCAGTAACGCCCTGCTTTTCCAATAAGGAAATAATAATCTGTGCTCCTGTCATTTTCATACTCTCTCCGCTCCATCTGTTTTATGTAATGGTTTGTTAAAAAAATGATTAAAAAAAACGCGGCATAGTATATGCCGCGTTGTACTTTTTATAACGTAAATGTTACTTTTTCCACGGCTTTATACGCATAAATGTCTGATTTCTCTCTGCTCCGACAGAGACGATACCGACTTGAGTACCAGTAAAATCTTCTATAAAGCTAACGTATTCTTTTGCCTGTTCCGGCAAGTCTTCGTATGAGGTACAAGACTTCAAAGACTTTTTCCATCCCTCAAATTTCTGGAGTACCGGCTTTGCCGCATTAAGTGCATCAATACTTGCAGGGAAGTCAGTAACAATCTTGCCATTAATATCATATGCAATACAAGCTTCAATTTCATTCATTTCGTCATAGACATCAAGATGAGTCATAACAAGAGCATCAATAGAATTGACATGGCAAGCATATCGGAGTGCAACTAAATCGAGATAACCACAACGACGAGGGCGGCCCGTAGTAACACCAAACTCATTACCTGTATTACGTACATAATTACATAATTCGCTCTCAGTTGTTGTATTAAACTCACTTGGCATCGGTCCATTACCAACACGAGTCTCATATGCTTTAAAGACACCATAGATCTTATCAAGAGCATGTGGGCCAATACCTGCACCTGTAGCTGCACCGGCAGAACAAGAAGCGCCTGAGCTTACGTATGGATAGGTTCCGCTATCCAAATCCAACATAGCACCTTGGGCACCTTCAAATAAGATATTTTCTTTACGATATTCCCACATTTTTGCAGCAATATCGACACGCATTTCTAACAGACGATCCATAAATGGAGCAAGATAATCTCTATCTTCCTGCTCAAGATCATCCATTTTTTCTTTCCAAGTCAAATCTGCCAAACGGATACTGTCGCGTTCTGATTTTTGTGAGTACGTTGTTCCTATACCACGACCAGTAGTTCCTATCGGGCGCTTACGTGCAGCATCTCTATCCTTATCCATCTGACGATAGCGAGGCAATACAAGATGTGCTCTATCAGAAATAAATACACGACCTTCCCAATTGATTCCGTTATCCTTGAGCATCTGCAATTCTGCAAACAAAGCTTCTGGATCAATAACCATGCCAGAACCAAGAAATACAGACTTCTCTGGATAGAGAATTCCAGAAGGAACCTGATGTAATGCATATTTTTTGCCATCTACAACAATGGTATGACCAGCATTGGCACCGCCTGCATATCGCACAACATATTTTGCATCTTCAGCAAGGTAGTCAACAATTTTACCTTTACCTTCATCTCCCCATTGGGCACCCATTACTACAACGTTCATCAGAGTCTCCCGCCATCGGCATTCCGTAGCTTCTTTTTTTTCAAATGTGCCTGTAGTGTATCACAAATAGCACGACCTTTCAATGATATAATGCATATATATACAATCCGTTTGCATATAGTCGCTATTGCCTTAATAAAAACTGTTACGCTATACTAGCTTTATTGTTATATACAGTGTCATGAAAAAAATCGGTATTTTTATTTTTTGTTGCTTTATTGCAATTCCTCATTTACTTGCTTCAGAAGAATCTCTTTTTAATGATAAACTCACCCAAGGTGAACACCAACGTCTTGAAAAGGGGCAGATTGTCATACGAAATATCAGCGACATAGAGCTTGCTTGCCTTGACCAAGGAAAATCAACACAATCTGACAAGCTTTTAAATATGACACAAGATCTCAATCCAAATTATCTGGCAGAAGTCATTTATACGTTGCCCTATCAAGGTAACGAAACCTTTCTTGATCAAATAGAGACTATTCTTGCTGATATTTCATTGTATACAGAAATACTCTATGATCCAAACGAAGACGGTGATGGTGTACCATTATTTCCTAAAGTACAGCCCACAGGATTATTTACAAATGGCAATGAATTACATATCACATCCCTTTTATGCATGAATCCCTTTGATGAGTATGATTCTGAATTAGTTCTCGAACGAACTGACAACTCTCTGCTTTTTTATCAACTCAATCTCGGTAAAATTCAATACAAAAATATTAAACTAGTCTCTAAACAAAACATGTTGGCAGGAATCTCTGTATTTAGATACAATGATTACTGGGTTGTATATGCACAAGGCGGGGTACGTGCATTAAAGCTCCCTTTTTTACGAAAAAAGCTGGAAGCTGCATTTATTAATCGCATCAAAGATTTTGCTTCATTTTATATAAAAAAAGTAGCAATTTATCGATAAGTATATTAAACTTAATTACATATTATTTATCGTTGCCTAAATAAGATTTTCCACCGATGATTAATGATTTTTATCGTCTCGAAATTGATGTAATCTGTTTTTCTCTTTTACTTTGGATGATCTCAAAAGTCCATGCTACTAAAAATTCACAGACAATAGCATTATTGCATCTCTCGGTATCGTATCAATTACTGTTTATCTTAACTATGGATATCATATTCCACTTTCTCAATGGACATCCCGGTACGTCTTATTATACGCTGCATCTTGTTTTACGATGTTTCTTTAAAGCGCTCACCGGTACACTAGCCTATGTCTGGTGGGCATATGTCTTATATACAATCAATAAATTTAAAAATTATACGAGACTTTTGCAAATTGTATGTATGTTGCCCAGTATCGTTTTTATCATTCTTGCCTTATCCTCACCACAAACAAAATGGATAATAGATATAGATCCTCAAACAAACATCTATCACGCTGGTACATATCATTACTTTCAGTCTATCCTTACCTATCCATACTATACCTTTGCCGCACTCGTTGCATTGTTTTCGATTATTAAAACTAAAGACTCTCCGTATATAATACAAGCATTTGCTTTTATCATATTGCCTGCAACAGGAGGAATCACACTTTTATTTGTACCAGGAGCTCAAATAGTTTGGCATTGTCTTACCCTTTCACTTCTTTTTGTCTATTGCAATCAACAATTTGCCCTTATTTCGATTGATGAGTTGACAGGATTAAACAACAGGCGGACATTCTATTCTCATATCCAAACAATAACCTCCGAAAAAAACGGAGACAAAAATACTACATACTGTCTTTGTATGATGGATCTTAATTTGTTTAAACAGATTAATGATACATACGGTCATGTAGAAGGTGATGCAGCTCTGCAAGAGGCTTCTACCATCCTAAAGCAGGTCTTCAAAGCAAATGATTCATTTTTGGCGCGTTATGGAGGTGACGAGTTTGTAGTTGTCACTAACGGGACACCTGCAGAAGCAGAAAAACTAAAACATACATTATATACTGCCTTTACTAATCGAAACTTACACACCCAAAAGCCTTATCAATTATCAATTTGCTTTGGCTATGCACCATGGACACCCACTTCTAATGAATCAGTACTACAGGTATTAAAACAAGCGGATAAAGCACTCTACCTCGAAAAACATCGTATCCAAGACTCATCCTCTCCATCAATTTAACTATTTTTTTAACATTTCTTACTATTTCTGTTGACAAAACCATAACATATGATTTAACATTTGAACAGTTGTTCAAGTGTTAAAGAACAAACACTGGATACGCTTTTATTCATAAGGAAAGGTGCATAATGGAAGAAGAACATACAATCGAGCATAGCCTGGAACAGGCACAAATCAAACAATTAAAAGACGGCATGCCTGATGAAGACATGCTTTTTGATCTGGCAGAACTATTTAAAATTTTTGGAGACTCGACACGCATTAAAATTCTGTTTGCCCTACTTGAACATGAGATGGCTGTTTCCGATCTTGCAGATGTTTTAGGCATGACAACAAGTGCCATCAGTCACCAATTACGAGTACTTAAAACAAATGGGCTCGTTAAGTTTAGACGAGAAGGCAAATCCCTCATCTATTCGCTCTCAGATGGACACGTAACTTCAATCCTCAGCCAAGGTATTGACCACATTGGAGAATAAATTGGAGGCACATAATGAAAATAGATGACACACAGAAAGAAGTTTCTCAATCACAAGATACTAGCACTACAACACAAAGCACTGGAAACCAGCATGATTGTCACAGCCATGATCACACTCATCAAAAAGATGATGCCTGTCATGATGATGACTGTTGTAATGACGATGGTTGCTGCTGTTGCCATACCCATACAAATGAAGATGATGACGAAGAGGAAGAAATGTCTCTCAAGCAAATCGGTCTTGCGGCAGTACTCTTTATCGTTGCTCTCATTGCTGAACATACTACTATTCCTGGTATGGAAGCATACATGCCACTAGCACGCATACTCCTTTTTTTAGCTTCATACCTTATGTGCGGCTTGTCTGTTGTAAAAACAGCCGTTTGGAACCTCTTACACGGTAATGTATTTGACGAAAAGTTTCTTATGGCAGTTGCCTCTATTGGCGCAGTCTGCATCGGTGAATACCCTGAGGCTGTAGCTGTTATGCTCTTTTACCAAATTGGCGAATACTTTCAGGATTACGCAGTCGATAAATCTCACCGCTCTATCACTGCACTACTGGAACTTCGTCCAGATAAAGCCTTTGTAAAAAGAAATTCATCTATCATAGAAGTATCTCCTGAGTCTGTCTCCGTTGGTGAAGTCATCATCGTAAAACCAGGTGAGCGTATTCCACTCGATGGCACAGTCATTTCAGGTAACTCATTTGTTGACACTTCCGCTCAAACCGGTGAGAGCGTTCCTCGCGAAATTTTCCCAGGAACCGAAGTACTGGCTGGATTTGTCAATACGCAAGGTGTTATTGAGATACAAGTATCTAAACCTTTCTCTGAGTCTTCTGTAGCACGCATATTCAAGTTAATCAAACATGCAACGCAAAACAAAGCCCGCAGTGAGCGTTTTATTACTCGCTTTTCACGCATATACACACCAATCGTATGTTTTGCAGCCCTGCTGGTTGCTTTTATACCACCACTGGTAACCAAAACCCCGTTCCAGGGCTGGCTCTACCGTGCTTTAATTTTTCTCGTAGTATCTTGTCCTTGCGCCCTTGTCATTTCAGTACCACTAAGCTTTTTTGGAGGTATTGGCTCAGCTTCACGCAAGGGAATTTTAATCAAGGGAAGCAACTATATGGAGGCCCTTGCTTCAATACAAACAGCGGTATTTGATAAGACGGGAACACTTACCAAAGGTAACTTTATAGTAAGTACCATTCACACCGTTGATGATTCCATAACGGAAGAAGAACTGCTTGCTATTGCCACCCATGCAGAATTATACTCTACACATCCCATTTCAAAGTCGCTAAAAATGGCACATCATTGTCCACTCTGTGACACGATACAAGTAACTGACGCTCAAGAAATCAGCGGACAAGGTATTATAGTAACCATCGACGGTAAACGGATTATTGCTGGCAATCTATCACTTATTAAAAACCAGCATGTTACAGGATACATTCCTTGTGACAAAGACGATACAGGAACCGTTGTACATGTTGCCATAGATGGTAGCTATGCTGGTCACATTGTTATCTCTGATGAGTTAAAAGAAGATGCAATAAACACTATTGCCCAGTTAAAAAAACTTGGCATAACAAAAACAGTCATGCTCACTGGGGACACTGACAATACGGCACAAAACACTGCAAAGACATTAGGTATTGATACTGTATTTTCACAGCTGCTTCCTGAACAAAAAGTTTCACAACTAGAAGCACTAATTGCTCAAAAACAAAATGCAAAGGAATCTGTTGTTTATATTGGTGATGGTATCAACGATGCGCCAGTTCTTGCACGGAGCGATGTCGGTATAGCAATGAACGCACTAGGTTCTGATGCTGCAATAGAAGCAGCAGACATTGTATTAATGACAAATGAAGTACATAAACTTGTTGATGCTATTAAAATAGCCCGCAAAACCGTACATATAGCCTATCAAAATATTATTTTTGCATTGGGTGTCAAAGTATTAATTATGATATTAGGTACTTTAGGTATCGCCAATATGTGGATAGCTGTTTTTGGAGATGTAGGAGTTGCATTTTTAGCTATACTCAATGCAATGAGACTATTGTTCTAATGTATATGAGTTACGCACACCTATACTACATGTTCGTGACGCAGGCATAAAAAAAAGGCAGTCGTAATGACTGCCCTTTTTTTCAAAGTATCTGCTACTTCAAGTTAATTATGCTCTTGTCATAATCTGTCGGTGGCACAAATCCCATCAAAGTCATGATGGTTGCCGGCCAAGAAGAAATACCAAGCCCTTCGTTTAACTTAGTGTTGTCATACTCGCCCTTGTATTCTGGATCATAGATAATACCAGGAACAGGGTTGAGTGAGTGAGAAGTCTTAGCCTTTGGTTCTCCCGTAGCCTTGTCCATCTTTACGCTACCATCTTTTGCGTGCTCGTACATATCATCACTGTTTCCGTGGTCAGCGGTAAGACAGAGGATACCACCAGCTTCGTCAATTGCAGCCTTAAGGCGTCCAAGCTGAAGGTCCATACCTTCCATAGAACAAACGACAGCATTAAATACACCAGTGTGTCCAACCATATCACCATTTGGATAGTTGAGGCGGATGTGGTCATATTTTCCAGACTTAATAGCTTCAATTACTTTGTCAGTAATTTCTGCACGCTTCATCCATGGGCGCTGTTCGAATGGAACTACGTCTGAAGGAACTTCAATGTAGTCTTCCAGTTTTTCGTCGAATTTACCCTGCTTGTTTCCGTTGAAGAAGTATGTTACGTGTCCGTACTTCTGTGTTTCAGAAATTGCAAGAAGCTTAACGCCAGTTTTTGTAAGATATTCACCCATTGTGCGGTCAATGCTTGGTGGGTTTACAAGATACTGAGCTGGAACGTGAGCGTCTCCGTCGTATTCCATCATACCGGCATATTCAACTCTTGGTACGCGAACGCGGTCAAATGGGAGGTCTCCACCCTTTGGAGTTTCAAATGCGCGTGTCATTTCAAGGGCACGGTCACCGCGGAAGTTAAAGTAAATTACAGAATCGCCGTCTTCAATTGTTCCAACAGGTTTTCCGTCTTTTGTAATTACAAATTCGTGCATATCCTGGTCGAGAACTCCTGGGATTTCAGCACGGTATGTTTCAATAGCCTTTGTAGCAGATTCAAACTTGCGTCCTTCTCCAAGAACGTGAGCCTTCCATCCGCGTTCTACCATAGACCAGTCTGCATTGTAGCGGTCCATAGTCATGTACATACGTCCACCACCAGAAGCAATCTGATAGTCAACTCCTGCAAAGCCAGCAAGGAATTCTTCAAGTGGAGTGATGTAGTTCAAGGCAGATGTTGGGTCAACATCGCGACCATCCAGCAAAGCGTGAACGCGAAGCTTTTTAACTCCGTCTTTGTTTGCCTGTGTAATCATAGCCTTAAGGTGGTCAATGTGAGAGTGAACGTTTCCGTCAGAAACCAGTCCAATAAAGTGAAGTGTAGAGTTCTTGTCGTTTACGTTCTTAACAAGTTTTTTCCATGTGTCAGCAGCAAACATAGAACCGTTTGCAATAGATTCGCCAACAAGCTTAGCACCCTGAGCAAAAACGCGTCCACAACCCATAGCGTTGTGTCCTACTTCAGAGTTACCCATATCATCATCAGAAGGAAGACCTACGGCAGTTCCGTGAGCCTTGAGTTTTGTGTGAGGACAGTTTGCAGTGAACCAGTCCAGGTACTTCATTTTAGAAGCCTTAACTGCATCTCCCTCTTCGTACTTACCATATCCAACGCCGTCCATAATTACCAGGACAACAGGACCGCGACGACCCTTCCAGTTAGGGTTCTTTTCCAATGCATGCATTGTGTCTGCCATATATAACTCCTTTAAAATTACTCTCATAAAATAGTTATCCTATTCTACAGATTTTTAGCGGGATGTACAATTCTATTTATATTCGGGTTCCTGAGTTGCGGCAGATATAGTGTTTTCGTTTTCTGAATATGGGGGATAGTGTACTTCATCTGAATGACAATCTGATTTATAAACAGATTCGTCTAGAAGATCTTTTACATCAACCTTCAAAACTTTTGCAAATGCTACAAGTTGAATGTCGTTTATAGTGCCTTGCCCGGCTTCCATTCTTTGCACGGTATTTTTTGTCATTGGAATGCCTTCCAGCTGAATAAGGGTGGCTAATCCATTTTGAGAAAGTTCAGGATTTTTTGCTAACCTGATTTTTTTTATGTTCATACCAGCAATATTTGCGCGACCATTTTTTATAGGTACGTGAATCTTCTTTCGTGACATAATTCTTCAACTTTCGAAAAAAGAATAAATCATTTTATTTAATCACATGACCTAATAATTAGGTCATGCATTTATAATGTTAATGCTGTATGAATTTTACTATCGTTTTTTTTTAATATGGTTTATAATTGAAATATGTGTGTAAAAGGCAAAAGTTGCTTTTCTTTAATAGTAATTTGTACGCTTCTTTTTAGCATAATGTCCTGCAAAAAAAAGGAAATTGGCTATACACGCATAGATTTATCGGATGCAGTTGAATACATAGAGGCTCCCCCCGATTATTTTGTGGGAGATATGATTCGGCTGGAAAATGATTTTAAGCCACTTGAAAAAAAAGATATGCCAAATCTTCTGGACCTTTTGGAAGATGAAAACAACTATCTCTGGCTTAGAATCCGCTTTCAGGTGCCACGCGAACTGCAAAACTCCGATATTGGTTTGTTCATCGGTTATATTCATTCTGCCGACAGAGTCTGGCTCAACAATTCTTCAATCCGAACTTATGGAAACTTTCCGCCAAATGCCCTGGGGGCTGGTTATCAGGCCCAGTATTTTATGTTCGCAAGGAACATTGTAAAACAGAGGGAAGTAAACACTATTCTTATTCAGGTATGGACCGGCGCTTCAGTTTCTATTTCCGACCAGATTTTCCTGGCTCCTCAGATGCACATTTACAGAGCCGCAGAACTCCGCTCTTTTGTTAATTCAAAAATTTACCTTTGTGCAGCTGTAATAATGCTTTTAATTAGTGCCCTGTATGTATTCCTCTATGTAAAAATGAGGAAGTTTGATGAATGCCGGGCATATTTGTTTTTTGGTCTTCTGGTATTTTACAGTGTAGGCTTCCTTATGCCTTTCTTTATTGCAGAAGTTCCATGGATTAAACCTATTTTTATTACATATTTTGGAATCCTAAAATGGTACATGTGCTTTGGGGCCTATACTGCGGTATATTTTGCATCTTCTTTTATAACAAACTGGCTGCGATACAGGGAAACAAAGCGTACAATTGCCATAAGATTAACTTTGTGGTTTATTCCACTTGTTATAACTCTTTCAATTCCAACATATAGGGGACTTAGAACATATTCTAAATATTTATTCATCCTGATTTTGCTTCAGTTTATCTTCTGTCTGCCAAAGCTGTTTAGAGCCTTCCGCGACAATACCCGCCGCCACCTTGCCTGGCAGTGTCTTTTTGGTTTTGCCCCTGGAATTATTGGAATTACTCTTGATGTTATAATTCGTCTTGGACTTCATAACAGAAATCTGCCATTCTTTAGTCTTTATGGCTGGCAGATTACACTTTATACCTTCCTTTTCTACCTTATGAGCCGCTTCTCTCAGATGTACGTTCATTCAACTGCACTCAAAGAGCAGCTCACCGAGTTTAATGCTCACCTGGAAGATGTTGTTGCAATCAGAACAAAAGAGCTTTCCGAAACAAACTTTATGCTTTCACGAGGATTGGAAACTGTTGCACATGTTCAGAAAAACTTCCTTCCTAAACGTGATAAAACTTTCCGCGGCTGGGAAATTGCCGTAAGTTATAAGCCTCTGGACAGTGATGTTTCTGGTGATCTTTATGATTATTACTACGACGGTCAGAATTTGCTTGGTCTGGGTATTTTTGATGTTTCCGGCCATGGAATTCCAGCCGGACTTATGACAATTCTTGCAAAGAGTATCATCAGTCAGAAGTTCCTAACTGGTCTTGCAAATTCAGAGAATATGTCTGATATTCTGAAAGAGATAAACAATTCATATATAAAAGAAAAGAGTAATGTTGAAAATTACATAACCGGTCTTTTGTTCCATTTTAGTGAGTTTGATAAAAAAGATTCCTGTGAACTTCAGCTTGCAAATGCTGGACATCCGGCTCCCCTGCTTTATTCAAGAAAAAATGAAGAAGTTACTGAGCTTAAATTTGAAGACCCGAATGAGCAGTATGGTATTCTTGGTGTAGACGGACTTCCTGTTTCATTTCCGGATGTAAGCTGCAAAATTGGTATAAATGACATTCTGGTTTGCTTTACAGATGGACTTACAGAAGCTTCAAATGCCGATTCTGAAGAATTTGGAAAGAAGCGTATTGCAGAAATCTTAAAGGAAAATGCAAGCCGCTCTGCAGAAGAGATAAAGACCTGCATTATAAATGGTTATCAGGAATTTGTTGGCAAGCAGAAACCTTTTGATGACCTTACACTCATTGTATTAAAGAGAACTCTTTCAAAAGATTTCCTTGAAGAAATCTAATTTGTTAAAATCCCCCTGATTAAATCACCCTGCTTTTTAGTTGAACTCAAATCTTACTGCTTCTTTTTCTGTCTTATGGCGAGATTTAAGGAGCAGAGTATTTGTGTTCTGCTTATAAACGTAACCAGAAGAGTTATAAGTTTCAAAGCGTGGGTCGGTGCGGTAAAGCATGTCGTAGATGTAAATCTTTGTAAACTGTGGAATTCCGCGGCAGATAAGGTAGTTTGTCTGGCCTTCAAAGAATTCAATGATAAGGGAACTGCTTCCGTCTGCATATTTTTCGTATACAACTGATTTAGCACAGGTCCATGCAATTACAGGAGTTGAGCCTGCAACCTTTACAATTTCAAAGTGAGGAAGATATACATTGTCGTAGGCAAGAATTGGGAAGAGGTTTGCAAGTGTTCTCAAATCAAATGAAGAAGCTTCTGCGAGGTAAGAATTTACCAGAACATAACCGGCTTTCTGCAGAATTGAGTTATCTGCAAGAATTCCGTAACGCAGAATTGCCATACCAGTTTCCAGGGCCTGAATTACAGAAAGGAAGGTGTCATTTTCAGAAATTGTAAGAACGTTGTTATCAAATGAGCAGGCTTCTGTAATTCGTTCAATACAGTCTTCCATTGCAGGCTTAAGAATGCTTGCATAGTCTGGATTCAGCTTTTCCAGTGTAACGTATACCTGAATAATTCCGGTAACCTGGGCAATTGTTGCTTCCTTAAGGTTTGAAGTAGCAACTTTCTGTAAAAGTGTGCGTGCAGTAGACTGCTGTGGGTGAATACAGATGTATGCGGCAATATTAATTACAGTAAAGATATCAATATTGCCGGTGAGAGCGCTTTCTGTAATTCTGCGTTCGTAGTCTTTGAGACTTTCTTCCATCTGGGTGTTCATGTCTTCCAGAGAACCAAAGTATGGTGCAGAAAGGAAGGTGCGCTGTTTGCCGCGGCGTAAAGACTGAGGAATTTCTTCTACAGCCTGAGCATAGTTACCGCGTTCTGCCATAGCGGCAATATAAGAGATGGCAACCTGTTCAGAAACAATACTTTCTGAAGAATTAGCCTTGTATGCGGAAATAAGATTGTTTTTGTAAGTATCAATATTTTTCTGGAATGTGAGGCTGTTTGCAATTGGAAGATCTGCAACTGCTTCAAAAGAGAATTTCTTTGTTTCTGTGAATACTGAATAGCTTACAGTAGATTCAAGTGGCGAAAGATTAAGTCTATTGTCAGAAATAGAATGAGCAAGAACTTCCCAGAAGTCTTTTTTGCCTGCTATTACAATGTGGTCAGATTCTTCTGTTGTAACTTTTGTGTTTGAAGTAAATTTAAATGGAATAGAAAGACTAAGGGCGTCTTGTGGAAGTGATGCTGTAAGAAGGAAATTTGCATTTGCTTCTTCAGAAGAAATAGATGCTGTGAGTTCAACATTATCTGTAAAATAGAATATGAACTGGCCGGCTTTTTCGTTAGACCAGTTTATAAGTTCCAGCGCAGTTTTTTCATTCTGATTGTTAATGAGCAGGGCAGGTGTTTGATCATCACAAAAAATATTTAAGCCGTTGTAAGAAACTCTGAGTGTATTTTTGAGTGTGCTTGTATTTCCGTTTTCTGTTTGTGCGAGTGTAACCTGAAGTCCACCGAATTTTTTAATAATATTTGAATCTGTTCTAAATTGAAGGACAAAAATGCCGATGATAATAACGATATCGACAATAAGCAGTCCTAATGCTTTTTTTAATATCCGAATGCTCATTTGTTATTAGTTTAGCCAATGATGCGTTTAATTTCAATAATATAGAATAAATAAAAAGGGTTTAATATGAAAAAGATTTTTTCACGATCAGCTTTAATTATCTTGTCTGCAGTTATGGTAGTCTGCATTTCTGCCTGCGCCAGCAAAAAGGGAGTTCAGCCAAAAGTTGAAGAACCAAAGGTAGCAGAAAAAGCGGTAGAAAAAGAACCGAAGGCTCCTGAAGTAGAAGAGCCTGCAGATGTACGTTTTGCAAAAAAACTTCAGAAATACCTTGATGACGGGGATAGAAGAGGGGCTATTGCCTGTTTTGATAATATGCCAAAAGAGCTGGAAGACAAGATTGATTTAAAGATGATTCTAGGTGCTCTTTATTTTTCTGATGAACAGTATGAAAATGCAGTAGATGTTGCAAATCGGGTTTTGGAAATTGAAGCTAACAATCTTCAGGCCTTGGAATTGCTTTCTATGTGTGCACGTGCAAGCGGAGATAAAAAATCGTATAAAGAAACATCTGAAAAAATCCTTTTAATTGATCCATATAATCCAACTATCAATATTCAGAAGGGTGAAGATTTCGCTTTGAATAAGCGTTATAAACTGGCCCTCAATTCTTACAGAAATGCCGTAAAGGGGGATGCAAAAAACACAGATGCACTTTTTGGTTATGCCCAGATGTCTTATTATCTAGATGATGCAAAAACTGCAGAAAACTATCTGAATAAGATTCTTGAGATTGATTCAAAAAATGCTCCTGCTCTTGCTTATCTTGCAAAGCTTGCATACGGCGATGAAAACTATTTGCGCGCAACTAAACTTATAAAGCAGGCCATAGAAATTGATCCAATGATTTATGATTACTGGATGGATTATGGAACTTATATGCGCTATCAGGGAAAATTTGAAGAAGCTGCCCGCTGTTGGGAAAAAGCTGTTTCTCTGGATCCGGAATACTTCCTTGCTTACGCATATCTGGCTGGAAACTATGATGATTTAGGAAAATTCGATCTTGCTCTGGAAAATTATCACAAGGTTATAGAAACTAATCCAAAATATTTTTATGCATATGAATCAACTGCAATTCTGGAATATCATGCTGGAAATTATAAAAATGCAATTCAGTATTTTAATAAGGCAAATAGTTATAGTCAGAATTATTCTTACGCACTTATGATTGCAGCCTGCTATTTGAAACTGGGTGATGCTGTAAATGCGAAATCTGTGCTTGCTAATCAGTTAAAAACACTTGAAAAGGCCAGCCTTGAATATGATATGGTTAGATTCTTTAATGACCCTTACAGTAAAAATGCTGAAAATCAGTTAAAACAAAAAATTGCAAAGGAACTTAATGGCAATAAACGTGGTAAAATGCTATTCTACTTGGGACTCTATTACGAACTTATGGGCGCCAATGATGAAGCTGTTGAATATTACGCTAAAGTTGCCAATATGAGTGCGCCAATGTTCTTTGAGTTCAGATTTGCAGAATGGGGAATGAAAAATGGGTCAGACTCGTAAGACTTTGGAACTTGCCGGCAGAAAAATAACTTTAGTTGGAACTGCCCATGTCTCAAAAGAAAGTATAGAAGAAGTTGAAAATACAATCAGAGAGTTAAAACCGGATTGCGTTGCAATTGAGCTTGATGAAAAACGTGCCGATTCAATCAGAAATCCGGATAAATTCCGTCAGTTAGATGTTATAAAGGTTTTAAAGAATCATGAAGGCTTTTTGATGATGGCGAACCTGATTCTTGCTTCATTCCAGAGACGTATGGGAATGAATGTGGGCGTAAAACCTGGAGACGAAATGCTGGCGGCTATTCATGTTGCAGATGAATTACAGGTTCCTGCTGTTATGATAGACCGCCCTATTCAGACAACTCTGCGACGTGCCTGGGCAACAAATACCTTCTGGGGAAAAATGAAGCTTCTGGCCAGCCTGCTTGCGAGCGCTTTTTCAAAAGAAGAAATCGGTTCTGAAGAAATTGAAAACCTTAAAAATAGCAGCGAAATGGATTCTATGATGAATGAACTTTCGGATGACATGCCTGTTATAAAAAAGGTTTTAATTGATGAACGTGACAATTATCTGGCTGCTGGAATCTGGGCTTCAAAAGGCGATAATGTAGTGGCTGTTTTGGGTGCGGGACATCTTCCTGGTGTTATTGCTCACCTGGAAAAAATGGCGGCTGGCAGCGAAAATACAGATGTAAGTGAAATTTCACAGGTGCCTGCAAAGGGCGTCGGCGGAAAAATTGCCGCATGGATAATTCCTGTAATTATTGTTGGTCTGATTGTAGCGGGCTTTATTTATGGCGGCCGTGGACTTGGCCAGAAGATGATTTTGGAATGGATTTTATACAATTCCATTCCGGCTGCAGTTTTCTCTCTGCTGGCACTTGCTCATCCTCTAACAATTCTGGTGGCCTTTATTTCGGCTCCTTTTACATCGCTTTGTCCTTTTATTGGGGTTGGTTTTGTTGCCGGCATTGTTCAGGCCTTTTTCCAAAAGCCAAAAGTTTCTGACATGGAAACCCTTCAGGATGATGTTTCTTCATTCAAGGGCTGGTATAAAAACCGTATTCTTAGAGTCTTCCTTGTATTCATTATGTCTTCAATCGGAAGTTCAATAGGAACCTTTGTTGCCGCCGGCGGTTTTATCTCGGACCTTTTGTAATTTTCGCAAAAAAAATTAAAGTAAGAAAAGTCTTATTCTTCTTAGTGTATCTATCCTTACAGATTAGTTGTTAGATTTATACAAGATTTGCTCATATAAAATACATCCTGTAAAAAAATAAAAGGTTGTGAGCGGAGCGGAATCGAAAAATCGCTTGCAAGCCGGCGCGGAGCGCGCTGAATAAGTTCTTATACGGCTTGCACTGCGCCATTTTTCGAGGCCGTGCAGCGGAAAACCTTTTATTTTTTT
>JAILIC010000042.1 GCA_024695475.1 Treponema sp. | reverse complement strand
TATGGTTTTGTGTTTAATACAAAACGCGAGATTGGTGTCCGCTTGATGCGTGATTACATGAATGAAAATTACTCATTTTTCTTAAAAAATAACTCTTCCGTTTTGATGCGATGTATTGGTGGTGATGTAAGCATATTTTTTGATATGGTTCTTCAGTGTCTGTATTTCTTTTCGGATGGATTTATTATTTTCTTTTTTGGACTTTTCCTTTTTTATACTGATTTTGTCCTGTCAGCAGTCTGTTTTTGTGTCATGTTTTTGTTTGTTTTTGTCTTTGTCCGTTGGAACAAAAAACGAGCTACCTATTATGGTACTGAAGCACAAAAAAGTAATGGTAGCGTGACGCAATGGTTGCAACAGGCTTTTGGCGGCGCAAAAGAAATTAAAATCTTGCAACGCGAAGAGTACTTTATCCATAACTTTGAAAAACACTCTGTAATTGCAAATAAGATGAATCAGCGTTTTTCATTTATGAATCAAATTCCCCATCTTGTATTGGAATGTTTTTGTACAGCGGCTATCCTTTCAGTTATTGTGGTACGGGTTTTGCAAGGCGTAGATGTTACTCTGTTTGTACCAAAAATGGCTGTTTTTGCAATGGCATTGTTTAGAGTATTTCCTCGTGTAAGTCGCCTCAATCAAAGTGTTAATACGATGATATTCTCGTATCCATATCTTGATACTGTTTATAATGATATCAAGTTAACCGAAGATCATCAACAGATCAAAAAAATTGCTCAGGATATTGGTAAAAAAGAGCTTGCTTTGACATTTAATACTGATATTCAATTGCAACATGTTAGCTATACATATCCTAATACGGATGTTGCTGTTTTGTCGGATATCAGCCTTACGATAAAAAAAGGGCAGGCTGTTGGTCTTGTTGGTGCCTCTGGTGCTGGTAAGAGTACCCTTGCTGATGTATTCCTTGGTATATTGGAACTTGATAGTGGCAGTGTATTGTGTGATGGCAAAAATATTGTCAATCATGCACAAGAGTGGTCTTCTAAATTGGGGTATATCCCACAAGCTATATTCTTATCTGATGATACCATTAGAAATAATGTTGCCTTTGGTTTGGAAGTAAACTCTGATGTTGATAAAAAAGTATGGGCTGCCCTTGAGCAAGCTCAGCTTGCCGACTATGTGCGTACATTACCGGAAGGCTTAGATACAATGGTAGGTGAGCGTGGTGTACGTTTTTCTGGTGGTCAGAGACAGCGTATTGGTATAGCTCGTGCCTTGTACAACAATCCTGAAATTCTTGTACTTGATGAGGCAACCTCTGCTCTTGATAACGAGACCGAAAAAGCTGTTATGGACTCAATTGAATCTTTGTTAGGTCATAAAACGATGATCATTATTGCGCATCGTATTACCACGATAAAGAACTGTGATGTCATTTATAAAGTTGATCATGGTAATGTCCGTAAAGTTTCTTATGATGATCTGCTGGCTGAAGTAAAATAGCAAATTTTTGGAGATTTTTATATTAGGAGAGTAATATGGGAAAAAATAATTATTATAAACTGTTCATTGCATTTGTTGTTTTGCTTTTGCTTTGTTCTATTCCACTTTTTTTACCTGCTGTGCAAAAAGATATTTTGGCTTTAGGTTCTTATATTTGTCATCACGATTTGAGAGATCCTCAAAAATGGATTTGCTTGATGGTGCAATTAGGACTTTTCTTTGCATTTACTGGAATTACCTTAGGGACGATTTTTCTTTGCCCTAAAGAAATTACAGCTCTGCAAAGGAAAATTTATTATTTTCTTGTTGTTCTTATATGTGTAAGTGTTTTACCGATTCTTTTTGGTTGTTTTTTTTCTATACCAGCTGCTGACGATTTTACATGTACTCTTAGTTATTTGGGGTGGAGTGGAAATAAAATAAAATATATACTCAGTGAGGTGAAGCGGTGTTATTTTAACTGGCAAGGTACCTATTTTGGATATGCCATATCTGCTGTTCCTGTTTATTATTCTTTTGGTCTTGTGTTGTTAAGAATTGTTCTTATTTTTACTACGTTGTTTTTCTTTTCATCCTTATATTTTTTAATTTGGACTGGAGTTCGAATGCTTGGTCTCCAAAATAAGATAATCAAGTTTAATATGTCTTTACTGCTTTTTTTCTGTATGATTTTTTATGTAGTAAATTTTATGAATATTAGTGAGATATTCTTTTGGTATACAGGAGTGGGAGTTTATACTATTCCTCTTTCTTTTTGTTTCATTGCGATTGCTGCATTTTTGCTTGGAAAAAGTACCGAAAAAAAAGTTTTTATAGTATTAGGTATACTTTCTGCTTTTGTTGCTGCCGGAGGTTCCCTTGAGATTTCTGCTTTTCTATGCTCAGTTTTGCTGTTTTTCATCTGCTACGATTTTTTTGTAGAAAAAAAACTTTGTCCTACAGTACTTATTGGATTATTTGCTTTCTTGGGGGCTTTGGTAAATGCCATTGCACCTGGAAATTTTGTCCGTCATACTTTTTTTGATACAAAGTTGAATATCTTTGGAAGTATAGTTAAATCTTTTGATCGAATTAATCTCTCTTTTTTTAATGATTTGCAATATGGGCTGATATTTGCTATTTTTGTTATAGTCTTTATTGTGTCATATCATTTGTTGAAGTTTTCCAAGATTTTGTTTAAATGGCCTGGACTTGTAACTATTTTTTCTTATTTTTGTTGCGTGATTACGGTTTTTCCAGTTGTTCTTGGATATAATAGTAATTATTTACCTGGGCGATGTTTGTTTGTAGAACGTTGTGCATTTTGTTTTTTTGATATCTTACTCGCAATTTATTGGGGAGGGTGGGCTTCAAAAAAAGAAATTAAATTATTTACAAAAGAATTTTTTATAGGAGTGTCTTTGGTTTGTTTTATACCGGTATTGTTATTTTTTGATAATCCTGTACGATCTAAGTTGTATAGTGTGAAAATGCTTTATCACGAATTTAAGGGGGATTTTTTACGTGAGGCTTGGCGGCAAGAAGGTATTTTACGTGATATAAAGTTATCAAATGAAGATGACGTTATTGTTTTTGTTGAACGACCAAAGAAAACTCATTGGTCTAATCTAATGCTTATTGGTTTGTCTGAAGACAAGAAAAATTGGATAAATGTAGGGCTTTCAGAATATTATGGAAAAAAGAGTATAACTGTAAAATATAAAGACTAATCTCTTTGACCATTTTGTTTATCTTAAAAAGGGTGTTTTTTAAGATTTTACTATATGTATTGAATAGGTGGTTTACTTTGGATATAAATGAGAAAAAAGGCTCTGATTTTCATAGGCATCCGTGGGAGTTAAGCCGCACAAAATGTGTAATGGCTGAGTTAAAAAAATATATAGATGTTGATAAAGACGCAAAGTACTTAAATATAGGTGCTGGCGATTTGTATTTTGATGACTGTTGGAAAGCAAAATACGTTAAAAATCATACGACTTACGCTGTTGATATTGGATATGAGCGTGATTTTAAAAATGAAACAACTCATTTATATACTGATTTAACTAAGGTAGAAGAAAGAGATTTTGATTATGCATTACTGATGGATTCTCTTGAGTATATGGCTGATGATGTTTTATATGTAAAAGCCCTTGCTGAGAAGGTGGTTAATGGAGGTAAAGTGATATTTACATTACCAGCTTATTCTTCTCTTTATTCAAAGCATGATGAAATTGTGGGGAATCTTAGAAGGTATAGTATTACAGATTTTAAGAAGCTTATAAACAAAATAGATGGGCTGTCTATTGAGTCTTGGCATTATTTTTATTTTTCTCTATTTTGTATTCGTTATATACAAAAAAAATGCAAATGGAATATTGATCCATCGCATAAGGTTACGACTGGCTGGAAATATCCAGAAAAAAACTTAGTGACAAAACTTACTGTTTGTATACTTAATCTAGATTATTTTATTTGTAGGATGTTGAAGTTTTTTCATTTCCCTGGACTGTCTTTATTAGTAATCTGTAAAAAATCTAACTAGGTGATATAAGTAAATGAGACTTTCTATTTGTATACCCGTGTATAATGGTGCTGACACAATTACTACTCTTGTTGATAAATTGCAAAATACATTTTGTGATTTGGATTTTGAAATTGTCATGGCAAATGACGGTAGTAGGGATAATTCAAGTGAAGTATGCCAAAAGCTTGCTTCCAAATATGAAAATGTACGCTTTATTGATTTGAGACGAAATTTTGGAGAGCATAATGCTGTAATGTGTACGCTTAATTATTGCACGGGAGATTATGCTGCCATTATCGATGATGATTTGCAAAATCCTCCAGAGGAAATTTTTAAATTACTGGAAGAGGCACAAAAAGGGTATGATGTTGTTTTTGCTAAGTACCATAAAAAGAAACATTCGCTATTCCGCAATCTAGGTTCTAAAATTAATGACATTTTTGCTACGTGGCTTATGGGTAAACCAAAGAATTTATATCTTTGCTCTTTTAAACTTATCAATCGTGCTGTCATAAACGAAATAATAAAATATAAAGGTCCATTCCCTTATATTGATGGTCT
>JAILIC010000149.1 GCA_024695475.1 Treponema sp. | reverse complement strand
CCCGCGTTGAACGAGATGTTTATCGTACCCAAATATCCTACAGGCGGTATAATTATATCAAATCCAATGTTAACATTGGCTCCAAGCGAGCCTGAAAGTCCCAGCGTCAGATTCGAGTTCCACTCAAGGCTGTCAGCAAGTTTTGGCGCAGATGCTCCAAAACGATTAGGTGCTGTAGAAGATATGCCCCTTCCGACAAGGGATCCCACCATCGGCACCTGGCTTATAAAGGGCAGGTCAAAGCCGTGGCTGTCTCCATAACTCATAAACTGTGCAATACGCTTCGTGACCACGCTGCCCCAGCTCTGCAGGAGTATGTCATCTCCCCTGACAAAGCCCTTTCCGGTGTTGTAAAAGACCACTACGCTGGAGTGCCCGGCAGACAAATTCAGCTTGTTACTTTTATGGCGGTTTCCGACCGTAAAAACGGTCGGTCGCGCTTTACGTGGTTCCGCTAGCGCTTCATTGCTTCGCAACTCGCCTACGGCGAGCCACTGCAATCGCTAACCGGTAAAAGCTTTAAAAACCTTGTACACAAAAAGAATGCACATTTCCCTACTATAAAAAAATACATTCTCTTTGTGGCTCAAAAATCCATAATTTTCTTGAGCCACCTTTTTCAATTGTCAAAGAACATACCCCACTTCTGCTTTCATGGAAGCTGGAAGGGCAATTCTAAGAATATGACACAACTGTCAAAAAAACTTAGTTTTATTTCATTCGATTTTTTATATAAAATCAAAATTCATTACAGTCTTGTGATTCCTCAGTTATCAACAGAATGTTGATTTCACTGTCCTACATAAAATCTCCTATAGAAACTTTTCGTAGTTCATTTGAAGTCATAGGTCTGTTTTTTATTGCTTTTAGTAATATGATATCTTTATCATCAGGATTTAAAATAGATGCCTTTTGTATTTCTTCATCACCAAGATTATTATTTCCTGTCAGTATAAAATAAATTCCTTTCACTTTATGATAAGAACTTATATCCTTACATGCCTGCTCTATTGAATCTAAATCTCGTTTTACTTCATCATAACGTTCTTGAATAAGATAAATATATACACGTTCAATTATTGCAGATTCAACACGTCGTCCTTGATTTATCAATATATCTGCATATTTTATTCCCTCATCATATTCTTGTAATTTATAACAGACATCAATAAGACATAAATATACATTGTCATTTTCTGCCATTGTTAACGAATAGGTAAAATCTGCTTTTGCTTTCTCAATATCTTGCAAATAATAATGTGCAAAACCTCTATCAGAAAAATACTCTGGCTTATAAGAACCGTTCGCATTTAAAATTGCATCCTCAAAGTCTTGCAAGGCTTTTGGATAATTTGCAAGTGACAAATAAATCAAACCACGTTGATGATACGCATCTGCCCATGATGGATTCTTTTCTAAGCAATAGTTGATATCTGTCAAAGCCAAATCATATTCTTTTAGAGATAAGCAAATAATCGAACGACATAAAAGCGGTTTTAGCGCATATGGT
Source organism: Treponema sp. (assembly GCA_024695475.1). GTDB lineage: Bacteria > Spirochaetota > Spirochaetia > Treponematales > Treponemataceae > Treponema_D. Next base: position 1,105 of record JAILIC010000149.1, on the reverse strand, counting down.
TGAAAAGAAATACATTTATCAATATCGATTTTTGATTCTGCATATCTTCCGACAGAATGTAATGTCAAAGCCCTACTTAAAAACACAGACGGATAAGTTTGTGCATATTTGTCAGAAATGAGAATATCCAGAATTTGTAATGCAGATTCATATTGCTTTTGAGAATATAAATTCGCAGCCTCTTTATATTTACTGACAAAAGACTCATACGACAAAGATTGTGCCAGACTTGTAAAAGCTACCAAAAAACTAAAACCTAATATCAGATACAATTTCTTCATATTTTTTCTCCCTATATTTTGCATTAAAGGATAATGTAATTGTAAAATCCAGATAATTTTCATTCTTGCATGTTGAAACATTAAATTTTGAATCAAAGCTAATGATATTTCCACGTTCTTCATTATTTTTATGTAAAACTCGTTCAAATAACATATTCGTTTTTAAATTTGACAACGAACTATCTTTAAAACTTATGGTGAATTTTGTTATATCATTATTATTATAATTATATGAAATATCTGATATATCAAATCCGTTACTAAGCAAATCATTATTAAATCCACGAGCCCAATCACAACAACCATCTACAAATGATTTTATTGGGGGACATAAGGAATAAATTCCATATCCAGTGCCTAAAATAGCTCCTGTTCCTCCTAATACTCCCCAAAACTCGGGATTAGTGTTCATAAAATCACTTACCGAATTTAGTGTATCAATATTTTGAGGATCCATGGCAGCATTAAACCATAGTAAAAATCCTGTTTGAGAGTCTTCCAAACAATCAAACAATCCTGTTGGATCCGTATAGTGCAGAGGGTTATTCGCAGCATAGTGGTAGAGGCTTAAGTTTACAGTATTGAACACACCGCCCATGCCTGGAAGGTTCTGGTTATGTTTCTTCGCCTCATCATTTATTGGAGCTTGAGGAACATAATCTCCCAGCGCAGGATCCGTACTGATCCACCTGGAGTACTTAGGATCAAGGTACCTTGCTCCATAGTAATACAAGCCGGTCTCCTCGTCCATCTCCTTGGCGGTAAACTTGTAGGGGAGGAAATTCAAGTTAGCCTCAGGGCTGGTCTTCTCAACCCAGGTCTCA
>JAILIC010000142.1 GCA_024695475.1 Treponema sp. | reverse complement strand
GCTATCGCAATCAGTAAAATAACTATTTTCCATTGAAAAATTACGTAATTACGTTTATTATAATAAAAAAGCTAATACTTTTTAGATCAAGAGGATCAATATGAATTTTGTTGAAGAAATGAAAAAGAAGGCTAAGGAATATCAGAACAGCCTGGTACTTCCTGAAGGAACAGAAGAACGCACTGTCGTTGCAGCAGCAAAAATCGTTGCTGAAAAACTGGCAAACCCTGTTACACTTCTTGGTAAAAAAGAAGACGTAGAAAAAGTTGCAAAAGATAAGGGTGTTTCACTTGAAGGAATCACTATTATCGATCCAGCTACATCAGAATGGCTTGAAGAGTTTGGAAAAGAATATTTCGAGCTCCGTAAAGGAAAAATAAATAAAAAGACGGGAGCAGCTGAAGTACCTGATGTTGAAGCAGGTAAAGCATATATGGTAAAAGATCCATTAAGTTTTGGTGCCATGATGGTAAGAAAAGGCTATGCAGATTCTATGGTCAGTGGTGCATTTTCTTCCACAGCAGCATTGCTCCGTGCAGGTCTTAAGATTATCGGAACAGAAGAAGGCAGTAAGACCGCTTCATCTTGCTTTGTCATGGACACACATGATGAAAAGTGGGGTCATGAAGGTTTAATGATTTTCTCAGACTGTGCTGTTGTTCCAGAACCAACAAGCGAACAACTTTCAGACATTGCAGTAGCTGCAGGAAAATCATGTAAAGCTCTTCTCGGCTGTGAACCAGCTGTAGCAATGCTTTCTTTCTCTACAAAAGGTTCCGCAGGTGGCGAAGTTGTACAGCGTGTACAAGACGCTGTAAAGATGGCACATGAAAAAGCTCCTGACATGCTCATTGATGGTGAAATGCAGGCAGATGCAGCTTTGATTCCTGCAGTTACAGATAAAAAAGCACCAGGCTCTCCAGTACGTGGAAAAGTAAATACAATCATCTTCCCTAACTTGGGAGCTGGCAATATCGGATATAAATTGGTACAACGACTTGCACATGCTGACGCATATGGTCCAGTTTTGCAGGGATTTGCAAAACCTATCAGTGACCTTTCACGTGGCTGTTCTTCAGATGATATTGTTGTTACCAGTGCAATCACATTGGTTCAAGCTGGTAAAATTCACTAATCAGTAGCAATCAGTATCGGTACACGTTTGTGTACCGATATACTTTCTATTTTATGCCCAACCGCACTATCATATTTCTATACTTTCTTTCAATTTTTTTTCTATATTCTTGTAAAACTGCACAAAATATTCAGCCATCACAGGACATTCAATTACCAGAATCAGAAGAAACAATTCAATCAACCGATTCAAAAGATCTGACCATTCTTTTTGGTGGCGATATCATGTCACATGAAGAAAACTACAATACAAGCAACTATGCTGATATTTGGAAAGATGTTACAGAATACATTCATAGTGCAGACCTGGCACTTGCAAACATAGAAACTCCCATAGACGATAGCATTCCATACGAAGCATATCCCACTTTTAACACGCATCATGAATATATCGATGAAGCCATCAAAGCCGGTTTTTCAGTTTTTTCCCTCTGCAACAATCATACAAATGATCAGGGGATAACAGGAATATTACAAACTCAAAAATGGATATATAATAATCCTTCTATCTATGCTTCAGGATTAAAAAATCCATCAGATGAATTTTCTTTTAATATAATTGAAAAAAATGGATGGAGCATTCTCTTTTTACCCATAACTGAAATACTTAATGCACCTACAGCAAAAGAATATATAAATTATGTTCCGCCCTCTAAAACAAAACGAGCTGATTTTATCACCTATGCCAAAATGCTTCGGCAAAAATATCCGTGCGATCTCTTTATTATTTCTATACATACTGCCGAGCCTGAATATATACCAGGTATCCAAAAGGAACAAAAAAACTATTACTACACATTACTAGAAGAAGCCCATGCAGATGTCATTTGGGCTAATCACCCACATATTGTAAAAGAATGGGAAATCATTGGAAATAGAGATACTCAAAAAATCCATTCCCTCATCATGTATGCAAACGGAAATACCATAAGTGGGCAACGCAGAGATCCCCAGTTTAAGGCTCCTGCCACAAGACGAGATTACACAGGAGATGGAATTTTAGTAAAAGCGACATTTACAAAGAACGTTGATACCACTAAAATAGAAATATCAAACATCGAGACATTATTGATAACAACCTATATTACACCAACCCGAGATTTTGTATTAAAACCTTTGCGAGAATCTACAATACAAAATTTTGAGAAAAACGGTAATACAAGATGGGCTCACTATCTTCAAGCACGTTTAGAATTAATGAATACTATACAAGGAATAGCGACATGGCACTAGATTATACATCACTCCCCGTTTATGAGCAAAAGCAACGAATTCTGGATACCTTACAATCAAATAAAGTTATTGTCGTACAAAGTCCGACTGGTTCAGGAAAAACAACACAAATTCCTGTTATTTTACATGAAGCCGGTTATTCACAAAATGGTATCATAGCAGTTACTCAACCAAGACGCATTGCAGCTTTATCTGTCAGCGAATTTATTGCAAAACAATTACACACTTCCTATCCAGGACTGGTAGGATATAAAATGCGTTTTGAGGATAAAACTGATGCCACCACACGAATCAAAATAATGACAGATGGTATTCTTCTCCAAGAAATGAAGCTTGATCCATGGATGACAAAATATTCTGTCATTATGGTAGATGAAGCTCATGAACGTAGTCTCAATATCGATTTTGTTTTAGGTTTATTAAAACGCATATTAGCAGAACGAGAAGATTTTAAAGTAGTTATATCATCAGCAACAATGAATGCGGAAGCATTCAGCACGTATTTCGACGGTTGTCCAATTGTTACTATCGATACAATTACATACCCCGTAACTACGGTATATGATCCGCCAACTATTGCTGCAAGTACAGTATCACCTACTGCCTGTGAAGCGTTACTGTCAAAAATCGAAAGTACAATTGACAGAGTATTAGATAATCATACACAGGGAGATATCCTCGTATTTCTTCCAGGCGAAAAAATCATAAAAGATTGCATGCAAAGACTTTATTCATCCCGCTTTAGAGGTAAGATCCATATTGTACCACTGTACGGAAGGCTTCCAAAAGAAGAACAAGAAAAAGTATTTGACTCCGCTCCTTTAGGTAAAAAGAAAGTCATTCTATCTACAAATATTGCAGAAACGTCTGTTACCATCAGCGGTATTACCACTGTCATTGATACAGGATTAGCAAAACTTAATTACTATAATCCACACAATTTTACCTCCAGCCTTATTGAGACCCAAGTTTCAAAAGCCTCATGTAATCAACGGCGAGGACGAGCTGGTCGTACCTGTCCAGGAACATGTTACCGGCTCTATACCAGAGAGGACTTTGACACTCGAACAACATACACTCTTGAAGAAATCTATCGAACTGATTTAAGTGAAGTCGTATTACGTATGTCGGAATTAGGCATAACCAATTTTGAACAATTTGACTTTATCTCGCCACCAGGACGAGAGGGACTCATTGGTGCGGTTGAAACGCTCAAACAATTAAAAGCACTCGATGATGACCGTACACTCTCCAAAATAGGTAAGTTAATGGTACTTTTTCCTCTGGAACCACGTATCAGCCGTATCATTGTAGAAGCTATATTATACTACCCTGATGTTCTTGAGCAGGCCATTATCGCAGCATCATTTTTATCTGCACAATCACCTTTTGTCTTGCCACCAGGGGAAGAACTCGATGCCCGAAGAGCACACCATGCATTCCGAGATATGAGGGGAGATTTTGTAACATATCTCAACATATTTAAAACTTATACAAACCAAACTAATAAAACAAAATTCTGCCAGCGCAATTATTTAGATGAAAAAATAATGGCAGAAATTGAAAATATTCATTACCAACTCAGCCAAATTATTAGTGACATGCAAATTCCTATAGGGCAGTCAGGCTCATTAGATGACTACCTCTGCTGTATAGCTGCAGGTATGATACAATTTGTCTGTATACGTACAGGACATGAAAATTATCGGACTCTTACAGCTGAGCACATCTCAATACATCCAGGTTCTTGCATGTTTAGACAAGACCCCTTATATATTGTAGCTGGAGAAATTGTTAAAACAAGCAGAATTTTCGCAATGAGTGTTTCACCTCTCACCTCTTCGATATTAAAAAAGATCGATCCTGTATTAGAGCAGAATCTTGCCTTTGTTGGCAAGAAAAATAAAAAGAACAAAGAATCAAGAATACTAACAACAGCAGCTGTTCTTGAAAAGAAAGAAAAGAAGAATAAAAAATGTAAAGATACCAAAAATGACTCAGAGCTATCTGTATATATCGGTGGTTCGAATTTTGCCTTATCCAAGATAAAAGGTAAAAAGACCGTTACTTTACCGTGGGATCAGTGTAAATACGCCATTGCAGCAGAAAAAGATCAGGGAAAAATCGCACAGCTTAATGGTCTACGTGGTGTTGTCACATTTCCAAAAGGGTTTCAATTACTAGCAGGCGAAAAACTAAATCTCATATTTAAGGTTATCAAACTTCTCGATTTAACACCAATTCAGGAAGATTCTTGGAATAGAAAACTTAACATTCAGCTAACTGATAACGAATCAATACAAACTTTAATTTCGTCATTACACACAATTTTGCGAGTAGCTATAGCAAAATCAAAGAGTAAAGAATTAGGATTCATCTGTTTATATACCAATGGAAGAGGATCATACTGGTATAAAGTATCAAGAGGATTCAGCACTGCATTAAATGAAAGCCTAGCATCTCTTGAGCAGCTTATAGATGAACCTCTCGTTACCCTTAACGCTGATCAAAAAGAAAAAATTAGTACTATATATCGTGTATTACACGATCTCTATGAAGATGAGTGATCATTACTCCTCATCTTCAATACCAAGTATTCGTTTTGCTTTTTTTTGATTTGCACCAGCTTTCTTATCTTCTGCAATAGACTTTACCATTGAAGTTAATCCACTGTATTTTCCTATTGCATACATATCTAAGCCAGTGCCTACCGTAGCAGTATCTTTTGACTCAAGATACTGCTTACAAATATCAGAATATTCGGCTCGTCCAGTTGTTGCGAACTGCTTTCCTAAAGCATACCGTAATGGTTTTCGTCTATCATCTTTCAAGGCCTCTTCTGCAAGTGAAAGAATTTCTTTTTTACCAGCTAAATCAGCATCCAATAGTGCTTTTGCAACTTTTGATTTAGTATTATCAGAAATTTTTTTATCACTAATAACAGAAAGCAGATAATCATTACCTTCAGAAGTATTAAGTCGTGCAATAACAGGATACGCTGCTTCTTTCACCGTATTTTCTGAATCTTTTTTAGCTCTATACACAAGATACGGTATTGCATTTTGCAACTTAAGTTCATCAACAGCTTTTATAGATTCAAGTCTGACTCTAAAATTAGAATCTCTGATACCTTGTATCATAACCTCTTCAACAGCATCTTTGTCATAATTTTTTAACCCAAGTATGACATACTGTCTGAGAATAGGATCAGTATCCTCAAATAAGTCTTTTAAGACATCAAGAGATTCTTGTTTTCCAATTTTACCTAAAGCCTCTGCTGCATATGCTCTCATAAATGAAGACTCTTCTGTATCTTCGGCAATCTCTGTCAATTCTTCGACAGTATCTTCAGCTTGAATTTTACCAAGTACCTTAATTAAAGTTTGTCTTTGATTTAACGATAAATCATCTCGTTCAAAATAGCCGGAAATAGTCTTTGCTTCTTCAGGTCCTCCAATATCTCCAAGAGCCGCCAAGGCACTATCAAAATATTTTTCGTTATCTGTATCAATAAGCGTCATGACAGCAGGTAGTGCGGCTGTACATTTTACCGCTCCAACATATTTAAAAACTTGATTAACTAAAAGATTAGGTTCATCATAAGGATCATTTAAAATGGTGACAGCATAATCTTCCAAACAAGGATCTTCCAATTTAGCAAAATACTCAAGGATTTTTTGTCGAACCGTTTTACTCTTTGTTACCTGAAATAAATCATACACTTCATCAACAAAACGAGGATCATCGTTTGTCGTTAATTTATCTAACAACGAAACTATATCAGACTCAATACCAAACTCAAGAGTTTCTTTGTTGTCTTTGACAGTGTTTTTCTCTGTATCTTTTTTTTCTGCCTCTTCGACTTTCTTGGGATCTGGGGATTTAGGTTTTTTTGCAGGAGGCACTATTGCCTTGATAATTTCAGTTTTTTTCTCCAAGTCACTATCATCTGTTGGTGTAACAGTCTGCTCGGAAGAACTAAGTGGGGGTTCAACAACAGTTGCTGTAATCTCTTCTTGATCTTCTTGAGTCTCAGAAAGATCGACCTCTTGAGCACATGAAAAGGAAGTAATAGTGACAGAACAAATTACAGCAACAGCCTTTTTCATTTTATATTCCCTGCCTTAAATCGTTTTAAAAAGTTGGTTCTATATTCTTCAAACCTATCTTCTTCAATAGCGTTACGAATTTCGTCAATCATAGCATGTAAAAAATACAAATTATGATAACTTGCAAGCATTGCACTCAAAATTTCTTGATCCTTAAACAAGTGCCGTAAATATGAACGAGAATAGTTTTGACACACTTTACAATGACACTCGCTATCTATTGGAGAAAAATCATGAATGAACCTCTCCTGTTTTATCGACAACATTCCGTCATGAGTAAAGTAGGAACCATTACGAGCATTACGTGTTGGTAAAACACAATCAAACATATCAACGCCATCAGCAACAGCTTCCAAAATATACTCAGGTGTTCCGATTCCCATAACATATTTTGGTTTTTCAATAGGCAAAAATGGAACTGTATATTGTAAAAACTCAGCAAACTTATCAGCAGGTTCTCCTACCGACAAACCACCAATAGCAATTCCAGGGGTATCCAATTCCGAAACAAATTCAGCACTTTGTTTACGTAAGTCTTCAAAAAAATTCCCCTGCACTATCGGAAAAAGAATTCCCTGATATCCTTGTTCTCGGTTCTTCAACCATTGAGTTTTTGCTCGCTTTGCCCAATCGGTAGTAATTTTTAAAGCACGAATTGCTGCTTCTCTTCCTTCATCCCAGCCTGTACAAACATCAAGCTGCATTTGAATATCACTGTTATATTTAGTTTGAACATCAACAACACTTTCTGGAGAAAAAAACTTTCGAGAACCATCAATATGGCTATTAAATGTTACACCTTCATCTGTAATTTTTCGTAACGATGATAACGAGAATACTTGAAAACCTCCCGAATCAGTCAAAAAATTACAGATGAAGGTGTAACATTTAATAGCCATATTGATGGTTCTCGAAAGTTTTTTTCTCCAGAAAGTGTTGTTGATGTTCAAACTAA
>JAILIC010000045.1 GCA_024695475.1 Treponema sp. | reverse complement strand
CTTTGTACCTCCATGCAAAGATATATCTGGCAAAAATAATATCACCATCGAAAGAGGCTATTCCATTATTAAAATTGAGACTTGTGGTATAACAAGAACGCTCGAGATAAGCGAAGAGTTAACTCCACAGATTCTTGATATTGCAGACAACCATACTCGATTTAAATACATCATACAAAAAATAGCAGATGTAAAAGTTCTTAATCGTGGCGATCATGGCTTTGCTATCTTTAATATTCTTGCCCGAAAAGCATTACATATCAATGATGACGCTGATCATGAACGGCTTCTTTCTGACATTGCCTTAATCAATAGACGTGCAGACTGTTCAGACTTTGTACTGTCAGGACTGTTTCGTTACCTACTGTTTTATGGTATAGACGGGCACATGCAGGACATTGTAAAAGAAACTCTTTTACACTATCGCTATTGGATGAATATGGACGGACAGGATGGTATGTGCTTTTGGAGCGAAAATCACAGCCTCATGTTTTATACCTGCGGATATCTTGCCGGACGAATGTATCCATCAAAGTATTTTTCCAGAGCCCATATGACTGGTGCAGAACTGCATGCGCTCTCCAGCAAAAAAATCGATCAGTGGCTAGATGACGTACTTGAAAATGGTTTTGAGGAGTTTTTAAGTGCTGTCTATATGTGTGTCACTTTTGCAGCTTTATTAAACGTGCATGATTTTACCGATGAATCAAAAAAACAAAAAGCAAAGCGTATACTTGATACCATGATAGAAAGTCTAGCAGTACAGGTATTTGACCATAGCGTCATAGCACCTATGGGACGTGTTTATAGAGGCTGCCTGTATCCATTCCAAGGTGGATCTAATTCTATCCTACTATTGGCAACAAACAAGATATGCTATGACTATTCAGAAGGCTGGACAAGTTTTTTTGCAAATACAACATATACGTTTCCTCAAAATCTACTGGAGCTTGAACAAAAAACAGGCAGTATAGTATTTTCTTCTGGCAATGCGCTCATTACCACAGAAAAAACAAAAGACTACATCCTTACTTCGGTTGCGTCTCCGCGCAACGATCAGTATGAGCGTTGGCATAATGTCATATTAGATCATTCCGGTAATCCAGACTCACACTCATATACAAAATCCATGAATGAATGCTTTCATGGGACAAGTTATTTTCAAAGTGGCGTGTTAGGCTACCAGCAGCATCTGTGGTATGCAGCCCTATCTTGTGATGCAGTACTCTTTATGAACCATCCTGGTACGACAGCGGAGCAATCTGACATGCGCCCAGGTTACTGGCATGGTAACGGCGTCTTTCCTGCACTCAAGCAGGTACAAAACAAGTTGTACGGTATCTATGCTATTCCTGCAACACATCCAATTCATTTTGTACACGCGTATTTACCTAGAGAGCGTTTTGATACTGTCATATCTAATGGCAAATGGACATTCCTAAAAAAGAATAACGGCTATCTTGCTTTGTGGTGTTCCGAGACAGGTACTCCATACAATGATATGCTGTTTAACTGCGAAATACGGTACTATTCAGATACCACTGCATTTTTTCTCATCGCTGGCAATGCTCAAACAGATGGTAGCTTTGATGGTTTTATACAAAAGACGCAAAACATACATCTTTCTTTTACATTTCCTGTTTTACTGATTAATGAAAAAGAAGTTTTGCGATATATTCATCATGCTGATGCCTCTCAGATAATAGACTAAAGGAGATGCATCTGACACGACCGCTATGAAGGAGTACTATGAAAAACGAAATAAAAGATATACCAACGTATCCAGATAATGGAATTATTTATGAGGGGGATTATCTCAAAGATATTCCGTTTGACAGCTATATTTCTAAACAACAGATTCCAACAGAAAATGTATACGACATTAGAGACTTTGGCGCCATACCAGATTCCGAATACCTTTGTACACAAGCCTTTAATCAAGCAGCAGCACAAGCTGCTAAAACAAAAGGAACAATTCTGGTAACCGGTGGTACCTACATTGCTGGCAGCATAGAGCTCTTTTCAAATACAACGCTCTTTATCGATTATGGTTCTGTACTGTGTGCATCAAGAGACCTTTCTCAGTTTTCTGATGCATTTCTAGTAGTAAAGAATGCAGAAAACGTAACTATTACCGGAGGTGGTATTATTCATGGTAACGGTGAGTATTTTGTAAATCTACCAAAAGAAAAACCACTCCTTACCCCACTCGGCTACACAAAACTGCCACCAGAGTTAAAAGATCCTCTCGGCTATCCGGAAGATACCATACGCTTTGCTTATCGTGCACGAATCCGCTATACCAATGACCGCTGGCAAACTGGTGCACCAAACATCAAACGTCCTATGTACACGGTCTGGATCCGCAGTTGCAAAAATGTAACAATCGAAAACTGCATAATTCAAGATGCACTTGACTGGACGCTGGATATCGATTTTTCAGAAAACGTATTGGTACAAAACTTTGTAATCAACAATAACCGCCACGTAGCAAACAGTGATGGCATCGATGTTATGAGCAGCCGCAATGTAACTGTAAAGCATGTATTTGTATCTACAGCTGATGACGGTCTTTGTGTAAAGGCTCCACTTAAACAGGGACATGATGAGCTAATTGTTGCCGACGCTAACTTGAGCATGGGGCCTGCAAAACAGATCCTGTTTAAGGACTGTACTGTTTGTTCTGTGATGAATGCATTCAAAATCGGTACAGAAACCTACTTTGACATAGAAGACGTAACCGTTGAAGACTGTACCTTTATTATGCCAGATATTTTTCCAGGTGGGGTCAGCGGTATCTCCATCGAAACTGCCGATGGCTCTAACGTCAAAAACATCACTGTCAAGAATATCAAGATGCGCAATATCGTGAGCCCATTGTTTATCTGCCGAAACAAGCGTAACAAGTTTGGCTTTTTAAACGAGCAGGATAAGCAACAAAAAGAACACGGTGGTACTATTGAAAACGTCCATATCGAAAAAATCACTGCTGAAAACATGGAAATTCCATGTATTTTGACTGGATACAATGACGGTCAGTACACCGGCAGAATCAAAAACATCACCGTAAAGGACTTTACAGCCCACTATCTTGACAATCAAGAAATACTGGACATCAAAGAAAACCTGTTTGAAAATATCACTGATTACCCAGAAAGCAACGGTTTTGGAGATATGCCAGCATACGGCTTCTTTGTACGCCATGCACAAAATGTACAGCTAGATAACATACACGTAACACCTCGTTCATGTAATACTAGAAAAGAAATCATTATACAGGACTGTTTGTAAATGACAATGAGGCAAACTGCCATTTTATAAATAAAGCAGTTTGCCTCAATCACATATCTACTTTGCAATCGGCTTTGCAATCGTCAATAATTCAAATGGTGCATAGGACAGCTGTTGTACTTGCCCAATAACATCTTCCAACATGTTCATAAGCATGTAGGTCATATCCAGTTGTATTACACCACGTCTGCCATTCTGCTCACTTAATCGATATATGATATATTTTCCATCTTCAGATAGCTTTGCAGCTTGCAAAAACAAGCCGGGAAATGAGCAATCCAAAGCATACGGTGTCTGTACAGGAACCGGCTGCTCATTAAAATTAAAGGCAGATTCATTTACTTTAGCTTCGATAAATGAGCCTTGATGAGGATAGATCTGGTACACCATATCATGGTAACCAATATCAGACATAATGTCTGGTCTTATGTTACTACGAAGCAAACTGACAGAAAAGCCATCTTCTTCAACACCTGCACCATATTTACCGTCGTTAATTACGGCTACGCCACCAGTTTCTTCAGAAAAATCACACCACTTATGCATACATACTTCAAAGCGAGCCTTTTGCCAGGAAGTATTGCGGTGACATTCCCGTTTTATATATCCTGCACTGGTATCACAAACAAGTTCTCTTGATAGTGCGTTAACCGAAAAATGTACTTTTGCAAGCCGGTGTTTTTCATTCCAGTCAACACAGTGCTCAACTTCGATTGCAGGTGAGTTTTTAAATACTCTCACAATCATCTGCCACGTACTTTTTGCATGCGGCGTCTGGAGTGTTGCCACAAACTCAGCACAAGTATCGTCAGCCTGTACAAAATGCAGTTTGTCACTAACAGACAGATCATACTCGACATCCTTATAATTAGGAAGGATATCCCACGAGTCATACATTCCAGGCACATCTTGATACAAATGCAGTGCATTCAGTTCTTTTGCCACATATTCAAATCCTGTATTCTTATCCTGCAAAGAGTTTATTGCACCTGAGGCGGTAAATCTGAGTCGATAATAAGGCGTCTCAACAGTAGTAGTGTCAGAGGTACCACAATTTTCTACTACTGTAAGCCACGTATTTTCTGAAGTAGATGGATCATACACTGGCTCTACTACAGAATGTAAAGCTGGTATTGAAACCTGTGCAAAATATCCTTTTTTCCCTTTACGGACAAAAGGTCCCATTTCATCAGCAATAAAAATAACATCATTACGATCATGATTTAATGAATTAAAAAGATATCCTTTATGAGAATCTATAACAGTATCGACCGTTGCTTCAATTTCAGTAAAGTCCTTTATGGCATCCTGAAAAACAGGATTAATATGACTACCAGGCAGAATATCATGAAACTGGTTCAACATAAGCTTTTTGTATGCTGTCTGTATTGTTTGGACAGGATACGTCTTATGCTCAGTAACAAGACGACATAAAGACAAAATTTCTGCATCTCGAAGCTTAAATTCCAACTTGCGGTTTAACCGTTTTAAGACACTCTTAGTCGTAAAAGTGCCACGATGCATTTCTAAATACAGTTCCCCATCCCAAGTTTCAAACTTATCAAGATCTGTAAAATTCTTTTGTAGAAAGGTGCCCGCACGTACGTGTTCTGTATGCGGCATAATAGACAAGTTATCAAAGCGATGCATCAGTTCTATCATTTCTTCAGTAGCACCACTGCCACCATCTCCATAACCAAACATAGATAGTGTCTGAGTCCCTGTCTCTTTATCCTGAAAAGCATCCCAATTTTCTTTTACTTGGCTTGGCATATTCCACGTGATAAAATGAGTAGGCGGTACACATGCTGCAATCTTGGTACCATCAATGCCTTTCCATACAAAGTTGTTATGCGGAAACCGATTAGTGTCATTCCATGTAGACATCTTGTTAGAAACAAAATAAGTAACACCTGACTTTTTTAAAATCTGTGGGAGGATCCAGCTATTGCCAAACACATCAGGAAGCCAAGCAGAGTCAACCGTAATACCAAATGTTTTTCGATAATATAACTGCCCATAAAGACATTGACGGATTAATGACTCAGCCGCAGGTATATTGCAATCTGGTTCCACATACATGGCACCAACACATTCAAACTGACCACTTGCTATTTTTTTCTTTAACTCCGCAAAGAGCTCCGGATAATACTTTTCAAGTGTCTCGTAAAGATACGGCTGAGTATGACAGTACTTAAAGTCCTTATACTTGTCCATAAGACGCATCTGTATGAGAATAGTTCTTGCATTTTTCTGTACGGTATGGATCCGTCGCCAGTAATAGGCAATATCAAGATGACTGTGACCTATCAGAGCTACATCACCACTGGAATGAAAAGTTTTATTGTTAAAAACCTTTTTTTGCAAATATTCACGAGCTTCAGTAGCACCTGTAAACGTATCAAAATCTACATAGTTTAATGCAGCATCAAGTTCGACATTAAGCATTTTACGATATTCATCATCAAAATAAGGAGACTTTCCAATATCGATTAAAGCCGTAAGGTCATAAAACAGATCAAGCACTGGTTGATTCAAAACCACCATATATATACCAGAAAAAATCTGGCGGCAGCCTCTATCATTCATAGCATCAGGATTTCGTTCGTCATCAGGCTTACTGCGATTATAGCCTTCCATTTCGAGAACAATGTTTTCGCCAACAGTAATAAAAGGAGTCAAATCAATACGCTCTCGATTAGGATCCAGCCCACCTGCAAACTGGCCGTTTATTTTTACAATCATTTCTGCAGCTGTATGAAACTGCAAATATACCTGTTGACAAAAAAAACGCTCAGGAATCGTAAACATTCCTGAAATTAAAACAGTGCCATCGGGAGTAAAAATAATATCGTCTTTATGTAATGCTCTCCAGTCAGAGAGATCAGTATATTCATTTTCCCCAGTTTGGAGTCTATCCTTAATTGTTAAACAAAGGATTTCTTCCTTATCTTTTATAATACCACGCTTTAAATACCCATAGCGTAAATCAGTCCATTCTTCGGGGCGTAAACTTCTACGTATAACACTAACAAATGCCATTCTTTGTATCCTCTAATTAAAATCCCAAAAAAAGGGCTTAATAACCTGTGCCTTAATGTGTACATCCTGATGCAAGTCTTTTTTTATCTCCGACTCAATCCAGGCACAACATCTATTAAGGATAAAGCATTTGGAACACTCCCCTCTAAAAATCAAGGAAAGTTCATTATTTTCTAGTGATGTATATTCAACCCAACCGCCATCACCCATGATTCGAGGGGCAATATGCGTTTTGATATATTCTTCCATTGCGATAGAAATCTCCTATGTATCTCATTGTAAGTACAAAAAACAATGTGCCATAGGACATATTTTTACTATGATGTAACTTTTTCCTTTGAGGTCCTGTAAGGTACCTGTAGAGTAACCGTATTTGCATAAAACGGGATTGATGCAAACGAAATAGCAGCCTTACCTTTTCCATAAAACTTTTGCATACGTGCGTAGGTATTGGCAAGTCCGATATGTTCTTCACGGCCATCCAATCGATACATCAGACGTTTTACGGCTTCAACATCGAAACCACAGCCATTATCAGTAACCGTGATGCATACATCATCGCCAATACGAGTAAAGGTAATTTCGATTGTCGGTGCATGTATCGAAGGAATGGAAGAATCAATACTAAAGCCATGTTTTATTGCATTTTCGACAATAGGCTGTAACATGGTCTTTAAAATATAACTCTCGCTAATACCACTTTTATCACTGATTTTTAAATCAATAATATGGTCAAAACGACACTCCATAATTTTTACATACGAAATAATATGTTTTATTTCATTACTGATAGGCACCATATCCTGACCATGAGCTAGAGCGGTCCGTAAATATTTGGACAAATGAGTAATGGCAATATCAGCTTTTTCTGTGGAACTGGAAATGATTCCCTGCCGTATATATTCGAGAGTATTATACAAAAAATGTGGATTAAGCTGTTCTGTCAAAAGTTTAAGCTCTGTCTGATACTGAATTTCTTCTTTTTCTCTAATTGCCTTCATCTGTTGGGTAATTTTATAAGACATATCATTGATTTGTGTTGCCAATATCCCCAGCTCATCATCATCAGGCAATGCAATCTTATGGGTAAAATCACCTTTTTTGATATAATCAACACCTTCAAGCAGCGTATTTATCGGATCCGAAATGTTTTTTTTCATAAAGTGGTTTGATACCACGATCATGATACAGACTGTAATGAGCGTGCCAAAATAGACAAGACCGATGCTACCCAAAAACGAAAGGAACTTTTGTACTTTATCAGTATAATCCACAACATAGAGCTTACGAGTAATAATATGATTTGTACGCACAATCGACATAAAATCCTCATATTTTTCTATACCGAGATGAATACGTACTTTATCAACGACAGCCTTTTTATCAGCTGCAGGTCCAATGCCTTTTATTAACTGCCCCTTGTCAGTATACAAAAAAAACGTATGACCTATTGCACTCTCATTGGCTGATGAAATTAAATTCTCAAAGTGTGACTCTTTAACATAGGCAATCAATAATGCATCTGCCGACTCTGGTGTTTTAGCTATCTTGAGATAGGTTTCACACACCAAGGGAAGCACAAGGCACAATGCATCTTGCCCATATGGCAACGGTACTTTACGGCTTGGTAACCAGGTGATTCCGTCTATCATATCCAAATCATTTTGCGTAAGGAGTGATTCTGCAGGAACCCTAATTCTATCCGTATAGCGAGAATAACAATGATTATGATGCAAGTCTAAAATCACTGCGGAAACCAGCATAGGATTGCGTTGACAAAATGCTGACAGCTCATTCTGAAAGGAATAGGTACTTTGATCGATCGAGACCTTTTCCTGTATCATGTTCATAAAATTATACAGGAATTTTTCTGTACCAAACTCATACAAAAAAGAAGTATAGAGCGTATCAAAATTAAGATTAATGATACTGCGGTTTTTATCGTTAAGTTCCAAGCCTTCTTCGCGGGCAGCTTTTCTCATTACGACAACATAACTCAATACCGTTATAACAAGCATCATAACAGCAAGATAACTGGCTATCGATAAAAACAAATATTGAAGCTTTTGATTGATGGTCGTTTGCTTATTCATTGCTGTCAGCTCTAAATGCGGAAGGAGATTTACCATATATCTTTTTAAATGCACGAGAAAAAGCATGATAGTCACTATATCCAAGACAGTCTGCAATTACTTCAACACTTTCGGCTCGCTTTAGTAACGCCTTGCTCGCCCACTCCATTTTTTCCTGTAACAGATAGTCCCTCAGCGTTTCACCAGTTTTGTTCTTAAAATAAATGGCAAAATACGAGGACGATAGATGTACTGCATCGGCAACATCAGAAATGTGTATATTTTTGTTGATACGTTCTTTGATAAATACTTTTGCTTTTCTAATTAATGCATCATCATCTTTAAAACAACCGTTTGCCTCAGCTATAAGTAGTTCCGCTTTTTCTTGTCCATAAACACGAGAAATATACTCACACACTGCAAAAAAGTACTTTTCAAGACAGCGTATAATTTCATCAAGTGTAAGAGCCTGAGAAATTTCTTTTACAACAGATGGTACAGCACCAGAAGGTAGCAATGGTGCAAGTCCTGCATTGGCATTT
>JAILIC010000139.1 GCA_024695475.1 Treponema sp. | reverse complement strand
AGCGTCAATCTGTTTTAATTAATAAAAAGACTAACGTTGATAATTTAGAAAAAAAATATTCACAGTGTCTTGCTGAATACGAACCATTACAGTTACTTGATAAGGATATTAATGGCGGAAATAGTAAAAAGCAAAATCTGTATAAATGGATCTTAGGAACCTATTTTGAAGAAGTTGTTATTGCTGCCAGTCTCCGTTTTAATCATATGTCTTCTGGCCGCTATACCTTGCAACTGGAAACAGATAGACAAGGTGGTCGTGGTGATAAAGGACTTGATATTATCGTCATTGATAGCTATACAGGTAAAAATCGTACGGTTGATACGCTCAGTGGAGGGGAGATTTTTGAGGCTTCATTGAGTTTGGCATTGGCACTTACGGATATCGTCCAGCAAAAATCAGGCGGTGTTTCTTTGGATTCATTGTTTATTGACGAGGGATTTGGTTCTCTTGATCCTGAAACACTGGAAAATGCAATATCTGTTATCGATCAAATAAGAGAACACCGAATGGTGGGTATCATTTCTCATGTCGAACAACTTGCGCTTGCAATATCTTGTCATGTCGAAGTTGAAAAAAAGGAAAATGGTAGCGTTATTCATTAATATCGATGAATTGGAATGGCACTGCCATACCGCATAAACTTCCTTGATACATCATACAGCCCATTTGTTGCAGTATGTCTACCTGGTCTTTTGTCTCAACATATTCTGCAAGGATAGAAAAACCACTATTTTTGGATAAATACACAAGAGAGTCAATGATTTCCTGTGTTTTAATATTGGTAAGTACTTGCTTAGTCATACTGCCGTCTAATTTAATCAAGTCAAAATGATTTTGCTGAATATAGCTGAGCGAAGTATGCCCCATCGAAAAATCGTCTATGGCAAGCTTAAATCCAGCTTCTTTTAATTGCCGTAAGTGTGACAACATAGTGTTGTCGGTAATGAGTTCGCTTTGTTCGGTGATTTCTATATAAATTTTAAAATTGTTTTCCAGAAAGTCTGAGAATGTACTTATTAGGAACTGTATAAACTTTGGTTCTCGTAAAGATATCGGAGTCGCATTGATACTGTATTTGAGCGATGGATTTTTTGTCATGTCCTTTGCGACTATCATAAAAATGGTTTCTTCCAACTCAAGTAAATGTCCCGTTTCTGTGGCAAGTTTTATAATAAGTGGTGGGTATAAGCTGCCAAAAGCTGGATGTTTCCATCGTAATAATGCTTCCACACCAAATATTTTTAAATTATTATCAAATTGTGGTTGGTACATGATAGTAATTGCATTATTTTTGATTGCATTATCAAAGTCGTGTGCTATGATGCGTGCGACAATACCACTTGTACCTCGTAAACGTGTTAAAAAAACTTCCTTTGTAGTATATTCTGACTGTTTGTAGAGTTTGGTAAGTGTTTGTATTTCTTCTTTTTCGGAGTCTAGTAATAACTCATCATGTATCTTTATAAATGGTCGATATATAAGAATCCCAATGAGAATACACATTAGTTGTATGATAGTGCCAGTAATGGTGTGGGACATAAGATAACCAGAGATAAGGGCAGGTGTTGTCCAGGATATTGCCATTTGAGGTACAGGCAATAGGTTGATTTGTATGGCAAAATAAGTGATGGCAACGCAAACCATTGGAACTATGATAAAGGGAATAATGAGTACGGGATTAAACATAATGGGCATGCCATAGATGATAATCTCATTTATATTGAATAGGGCCGGTAAAGAAGCTGTCTTTGCTATTGTTTTGCTACTGCGGCGCTTACTAAAAAGCAATATGGAGATAAGGAGTGCAAGTGTTAAACCTGCGCCACCCTGTGCTTGAAAAATAAGGTAATATGGAGTGTATATATCTCCTTCAACTGGGATAGCATTTTTAAAGGGAGTGTATTCTTTGACAGCAGGATACAGGTAAAACAATGATACTCTATTTAATATATTGGAACCGTTGATGCCAAAGAAGAAAAATATATTTTTAATAAAAGTGTATGTTTCCAGTCCGATGAGTGTAATGCGGTTATTCTTAAATAGTGTGTTAAATAATGTTAAAAGAGGATCTGCTTTTTCTACAAGCTCTGAAAACCTGAAAAAGAAAGTTAAAATGATGGATTCTGTTAATAGAGTAACACCAAAAGGTACTATTGTAAAAAAAGGCGCATTGTATGAATAATTGAGAGGGAACTCAAACTTGTCTTTTAATATCTCTATCTTTGTATCATAAAACCGGTAGATGTAGGTTGCACATAGTGCAGAGATTATTGCCGTGATGCTGTTTACTTGAGAAAAGGCCTCCAGGTTAAAATAGTGGGATAGGTGAAAACCTGTGGCTAAAAAAAAGGTGACAATACTTGTGGCTACAATCATGTAGTGCTTTGACGGTGGAATTCCTTGTTCTTCGGATAAGCTGATGGCTGTACTGCCAGCAAGATAAAAAGAATAGCAATTAAGGGTACATTTTGTAATAGCTGCAAGTACTTCGGAAATAAACCCTCCTGCAAATGTGATTATAAAGTGTTGATATTGAGGTATGGAAATATTATTTAGCGCATATGCAAGAGAACCTATTAATACTATAGGAAGTATTCGATTCATGGCTGATGTTATCGCTCTAAATAACGGCCATGAAAAAAATCTATAATTAAACTTGTATAAATAACTTTTTAACATTTTGTAATTAGTATAAGCAATTATAAACTATATGGAAAGGGGGATACTGTAACAGGTTAGTTTTGATTTGTTTCAAAATAAAAAAAATCAGACCTATCGAAAGGAGGTTTGCAACCGATAGGTCTGATAAGAAAAAAGGAGTATGTTATCTTATGAAACCTGATAACACCTATAATATACTATAAAATTAATCTTAAGTCAAAGGTTAATTTATATATTCTTAAAAAAATAATTTTTTTTCGAGAATATAGTTATGCCAATAAATTTTTTACAGCTTCCTTAATCTTTTCATCTTTTGCATCTCTAAAGAAATACTCTGAGAAATGCTCTCCAGCAAAAGATCCTTTTACTAATTCTCTGTCAAGTTTGTTAAGAATCGTAACAAAATCCTGATATGTTACTTTTTTTACTTCATCAAGAATCTTTTTATTACGCTGTTCTGGTACAGCACGTTCTCTTGGATAGCCCTGTCCGCTTGGTTCGCAGAAGAGTTTTTCAAAGATATACTCAAGATTTAGATCACCGCCCCAGCCAAAGCCTTTAGCAAAAGGAATGGCAATGGCATTACCATCATTGATTTGTGCAAAAGTATAGGCATCAAGTGCATCTTCAACATGACCGCAGATAACTCCTGGGAAGCTGTTTAAAGCAAGCATTGCTCCTTCACCAGTACCACAACCGGTGATTACATAATCTGCTGCACCTGAGTTAAGCAATGTTGCAGCTAAAATACCATTCTGGACATAGGTGAGCTGAGCTTTGTCCTCTGCTGTATACATGCCATAATTGACAACTTCAAAACCCATTGGTTCTACAACTTTTTTGAGAGCTTTGAAAATGACTGCATTTTTAGCAGCCTGACTGTTTTCGTTTATAAGTGCAATGCGCATAGGTGACTCCTTACTGTAAAATTTGTATGTCTAAAACGCTGATATAGTAACAGATTTTATTCGGATATACTATAGATGCCTTTATATTTTATTGTTTTTTCAGTTGCTAAAATAGTAATTCCTCTGCTACAATTTTAATATGAGATTTAAAAGTAAACTAATTTTTGTATTTCTTTTTTCGTTTTGTATTGCTGGACTTCATGCTCAATCGGCTGAGTTTATGTCGCAACTGTTGGAATCAAAACGTGTGACGTATGGTCAGGCTTGTTATTTTACAGCGTTATATAAAGGCAGTATTCCTGAAAGTGTTTCACAACAGGAGGCTTTTGATTTTATTAACAAAACTGGGTATGTATATAAAGATTCTGTAACGGCTGATGATTTTGTCACTATGGCCGATCTTTCTTATCTGATTGTAAAGGCCTTTAATGTAAAAGGTGGAATCATGTATTCATTATTTCCTTCCCCTCGTTATGCTTTGCGCTTGCTTGAATCAGACGGACTTGTAGCGCAATTTACAGATCCGCAGGGAAAGATAAAAGGCGATGATTTTATTGCACTTTTTATACGTTGTCTTGAATATTATGATGAGGCAGGTGCACAATGAGTTTACTTTCGAATAAGATGAACAAACGTATATTCATAAAGCTTGTTCTTTGCAGCGTATTGGTTTCTACTGCATTTGCTGTCGACTTTGGCGGAAATGTCGGTTTCTATTCAAAGATTAAAAAGACCAAGAAAACTGATTATGCATTGAATATGAAAAACAATGCCACAGCTTGGTTTACTGTGCCATTTGCTCAAGATAATACCAATTATCTTTCTGCTCAGGGATCTGTGTTTTATAAATATGATGACGCTGATATCCAACATCTTGGTGACAAGAAAACCGATGTAGTGTTTTTTGACATCGATTTGTTAAAATGGCGTTATATTACCAAACTTGACAGTGCCCGTCTGGTGCAATGTTCAGCAGGTCGCTTTGGATACTCAGATTCTTCCGGTTTGGTTTTTGGACAACCTAATGATGGAATCTTTGCACAGTATACGGGACCTGGTCTTACCGTTTCCGCGTATGGTGGATATACAGGTCTCTTAAATGCTCAGAGTGTGACCATTCTTAATAAAGCAAACTCACCCTTTAAGTATGACACTAAAAAAGCGTATGATTGGGCTTCTCCCTATTGGATTGGAGGGGTAACCGTTGGTTTGCCATTTGTGTTTGCTCAGCATTCGGTAGAAGCCCAGTTTTTGACTGCAATTGGAGCTGATGGACCAAGTGATAGTGCAAAAAATAGCGACTATAACCGCTTTTATGCCACCGCAGTACTCAATGGTCCTGTTCCTGTTGTAGATAATACCTTTTATGTATTTACTACCACCTTTGGATCTGTCGATTCCGATTTGTGCAATTTGTCACAGGTGACACTCTCTTACTTTATGCAGCAGTATTTTAACTCAACGATTTCTTGTAATACGGTCTATGCATCTGGTAAGCAATTTGGACTTAAGCCATTTAAGGGAATTACGAGCATGACCGCCGTCTACGATGTTGCTCAGTCCGAATACACGGGATTGGTAAAAAGTGGGCTGAGTGCTTCAATAAAGCCAATCTCTGTATTGTTGCTTGGTGCTGGTGGTGATGTTGTCTTTATGTATCCTGATGATACTTTGGAGTATTCTGGGGTGCAGGTGACAGCAAATGCAAAATATCAGTTGTTACGTGATTGTAACTTGTCATTGTTCTTTGCACGCTTTATGGGTAAAGACTCTGATACAACTAATACGGAGGTTACATTGAAGGCTGTTTTGGCTTTCTAATTTATGCGTATGAAATACAAACGAATTTTTATTATTGCCTGTTTATTTTGTTTTTGTGCTGTTGCTTCGGTCTTTGCACAGGAAGCTGTTATTACAGCTGTTAACGGAAAGGTAGAGCGAAAAGATTTTGATACATGGGTCGCAGTAGCTGTTGGTGATAAATTGGAAAAAGGTGCTGTTATTTCGACAGGATTTAAGTCTACAGCTGAATTGTCAATTAATGGTGCGACTGTTACTATTGCACCTTTGACCCGTGCAACTATACAGCAGCTGCTTGATACTGACTCTGCAAGTACCACTAAAATTGCACTTGCAAGCGGTAAGTTAGCTGCAGATGTGCCTCCACAGCAAAATAAACGTGTTTCATTCAAAGTAACATCTCCTGTTGCAACCTTGTCTGTTCGTGGTACAGCTTTTTCGGTATATGCCGATGGTACTTTTAAGACGGAACGTGGTGTTGTAAGCAAGTTGCCTCCTGAATCTATGGAAGAAGCTGGTGAGGAAGAGACTGTTGAAGAAGTGCAGGGCGGATGGGCTGGTGTGCCTGTTGCTGCCAATCAGAGAAGTACCACTGATGCTGTTACTGGTGAAGCAGTATCACCTCAGACTGAGCTTGTTGCTGCATCTCAATCACTGGGTGGTACAACTACAACGTTGGCGGCGAGTGAAAGTGTTGTCAGTACTGCAAGTGCTTTGGTTGTGTCTACTACAGATGCCGAAACTGATAAGGATGCTGCTTCTGCTGAGGCGTCGGTTACTGTTACACTTACTTTTTAGTATATTTTACCAGAATATAACAAAGCCCTTTCACTGGCAAAAGCTGTCAATGAAAGGGCTTTTTTTGGTTTTTAGTATTCTACAATGTTAGGATACTAAAACTGTTTATTTCTTAAAAGACTCAGCAACGGCAACAGCACAGGCTACTGTACAACCTACCATTGGGTTGTTACCCATGCCCATAAAGCCCATCATTTCGACGTGAGCAGGAACAGAAGAACTACCTGCAAACTGTGCGTCGCTATGCATACGACCGAGTGTATCGGTAAAACCGTATGAAGCTGGACCTGCAGCCATGTTATCTGGATGCAGAGTACGACCTGTACCACCACCAGAAGCTACAGAGAAATAGTTTTTATTTGCCTGAAGTCTTTCTTTTTTGTATGTTCCAGCTACTGGATGCTGGAAACGTGTTGGGTTTGTTGAGTTACCAGTGATAGATACGTCAACACCCTCATGCCACATGATTGCAACACCTTCACGGACATCATCTGCACCATAGCATTTTACTGCAAGACGGGCAGGATTATTGCCATAAGGAATTTCCTTGATAACTTTAAGCTGAGCATCTGGATGATCAGCATCGCGTGTACCAGTATAGTCAAACTGTGTCTGAACATAGGTAAAACCGTTGATGCGGCTGATAATCTGAGCTGCATCTTTACCAAGTCCGTTAAGAATAACACGAAGCTTGTTCTTGCGTACTTTATTTGCATTTGCAGCAATCTTGATGGCACCTTCTGCAGCAGCAAAAGACTCATGACCTGCGAGGAATGCAAAACACTGTGTCTCTTCTGAAAGAAGACGTGCACCCAAGTTTCCGTGACCAATACCAACCTGACGGTCATCAGCTACAGAACCTGGAAGACAGAAAGCCTGCAAGCCCTCGCCAATAGCGGCTGCTGCATCGCTACCTGTAATAGTTCCTGCCTTTTCACCTTTTTTAATGGCAATTGCAGAACCTAAAACATATGCCCATTTTGCATCTTCAAAACAAATCTGCTGAGTACTCTGGCAGATTTCATAAGGGTCAAAACCACGGCTCTTGCAGAGCTCGCGTACTTCATTAAGACCTTTTTCACCTTCAGAAAAGCCGTATTTTTTTAATGCTTTATTAACCTGTGGGATACGGCCTTCAAAATCTTCAAATAATGACATACTTTAATCCTCCGTATTCCTTACTCTTTTCTTGGATCGATAAGCTTTACAGCACCTTCTTCTGGTGTGATGCGACCATAGTGGGTGCGTGCCTTTTCAAGAGCTTCTTTTGGATCAGTTCCTGCCTTAACAGCATCCATAAACTTACCAAAGTTAACAGTCTTGTAACCGATGATTGCATTGTCTTTATCAACAGCAACCTGCTCAACATAACCTTCTGTCATTTCCAGATAGCGAGGCCCTGTCTTGCGTGTTGCAAACATAGTACCAACCTGAGAGCGGAGGTTTTTGCCCAAATCTTCAAGAGAGGCACCAACTTTAAGTCCGTCTTTTGAGTATGCAGACTGAGTGCGTCCATAAATAATCTGGAGGAACAACTCACGCATTGCTGTATTAATGGCGTCACAAACGAGGTCTGTATTCATAGCCTCGATAATTGTTTTTCCGATAAGAATTTCGGAAGCCATTGCTGCAGAATGGGTCATACCTGAACAACCGATGGTTTCAACCAAACACTCTTCGATAACACCTTTCTTAACGTTAAGTGTCAATTTACAAGCACCCTGTTGTGGTGCACACCAACCGATACCATGTGTAAAACCGGAGATGTCTTCTACTGTTTTTGCCTTTACCCATTCGCCTTCTTCTGGGATAGGTGCCGGTCCATGGTAAGCCGCTTTTGCTAGTGGACACATGTGTTCCACTTCTGCAGTGTATTTCATTGCGTAGCTCCTATATATAATAAATTCACTTTTACTATAAACACTTTAGGTAGAATTGGCAACAAAAAGTTGTCTGATGCAAATTGAATGTGCAAACTGTTTGTAGCCATTGCAAACTGTTGGACAATATATGCTGTTGTGCTCGTAAGTATATTTGACCATTTTGCAAAAATGATTAACAATAGGACATAATGTAAAATTTGTAGGGGAAACATAATGAATAGTATTGTAGATTTGTTAAACACTATTGACAGCGTGATGTACTACCCGATACTCATCATCGTCATGGCTATTGCAGGATTATATTTTACGGTACGTACAAAAGGTGTGCAAGTTAGACTTATTGGTAAAGCATTGCACGTACTCCGTGAAAAGCCCGATGATAAAAATCACGTTTCGTCATTACAGGCAATGCTTGTTTCAACAGCTTCTAGAGTTGGTACTGGCAATATCGTCGGTGTATCGACTGCAATTTGCTTAGGCGGGGCTGGTGCCGTATTCTGGATGTGGGTGATGTGTATTGTTGCTACCTCGTCTGCCTTTATTGAAAGTACCCTTGCACAAATCTACAAACAAAAACGAAGCGATGGTACCTCGTATGGTGGACCTGCGTATTACATAGAAAAAGCATTGCATGCACCGTGGCTTTCGGTCGTATTTGCACTTTTCCTCATTGTAACGTATGCAGGTGGTTTTAATATGTTGGCTTCTTACAATTTGCAGTCAACATTTGCTGCATATTCCTTTTATAACGAAAAAACAACTCCTCTTGTAATCGGATTGATACTTGCCGTACTTGTAGGCTACTGTGTTTTAGGCGGTGGCAGACGTATCGTAAAATTTACCGGAGTAATTGTACCGGTAATGGGTATTTCATACGTCTTGGTGTCTCTCATTGTCATTGCTGCACACATCAATTTTATACCAAAAATGTTTGAGATGATCTTTAGCGATGCCTTTAATTTCCGTTCGATTGCTTCTGGTGTTGCTGGATCCTGTATGGTATATGGCATAAAACGAGGATTGTATTCAAACGAAGCTGGTGTTGGTTCAGCTCCAAACGCTTCTGCAAGTGCTAACGTATCACATCCTGTAAGTCAGGGACTGGTACAAATGCTTTCTGTCTATATCGACACATTGCTTTTGTGTACAGCTACAGCTTTGATGTGTCTTGCAAGTGGAGTAGAGCGTACTGAGGCTGTTTCAGGTGCACCGTATGTACAAAAGGCAATTTCTACCGTATTTGGCTCAATTGGACCTGTATATATTACGGTAGCAATGGTGCTTTTTGCTTTTACAACGCTTATTGGCAACCTGTATTACGTCGACAATGCAATTATCTATCTAAATGGCAAAAAAGAACCATCAAAATGCTTTATGAAGATATTCCATATACTCTGCGCTGTTGTTGTTTTTGTAGGGGCAGGTATTTCTATGGATGCAGCATGGGCATTGGCAGATATCACTATGGGTGGCATGACGTTTATCAATTTGCCAGTTTGTGTTATTCTCGGTAAAGTTGCTTTTTCTGCCTTAGCTGATTACGAAAAGCAGTGTAAGATACTCAAGGGTACAGGTAAAATGCCTGTGTTTAAAGCAAGAGATATTAGTCTTGATGAACAAGAGTTGGACTTTTGGTGCTAGCATATTGAAACGGTGTATTCTTTTTTTTAGCGTGTGTTTGTTTTTTACGGCATCAGTGTTTGCCGATAAATGGACACACATGTTATGTCCAGGTGTTGCATTTCCATTTTATTCGTATTCCTTTGAAAAAAACAATGATCTGGATTGTTTAAAAGGGAACGGTGGAGGCTTAGGACTTCATTGGGTTAATTATAAAACTTCTGGTTTTTCATTTAAGTGTGATGGTCTTATTGGTGCCAATATTGCTCATGTTTTTGATAATGCTTCAAAAGACGTTGGTACAATGTTTATGCTTGATTTTGGATTTGGATATATGTTTATCCGTACTCCTAAAACGAGGCTAGGCATTTTTGGTACTACAGGATTTATCATCGATACGTTTTCAGAAAAGTATGACTATTCGATCTCTGGATATACGACGTCAGCGACGCATTCCTTTGCGATGGTGCCAATGACGATCGGAGGGGATCTGTTTGGATCCATGCAGGTGTCTAAACGAATAGGTTTATTCTGTAACTTGGGGATAAAAGTTCCTATTCTCGGAGTAACCGCTGATAGAAATGAGTATGAACAGCAAAATGGTCGTAAAATAACAGGAACTACCTATAAAAGCATATATTCAGGTGGATACTGTATTATACCGACTATAGGCTTGTCTTTTGTTCTCTAAGAGAATTTTCTACGGCTTTTCCTTGAGCTTTTCTGAAAAAACTGATAAAAAATCTCGACATATAGCATTTTGTGCCATATACTTTTAATATGCACCTTGAGTCTGGTGGGTACGAAAAAAAAAGTGCACCTCTTTTATGTTTATTGATAAGTTTGTCTTCATTTTGTGTTTGTGCATCTTTTTTTATCACGTTTGTATTACCTGATACTCCTCTGTATATTTCACGCTTTGTATTTTTACTCGTTTCTGTAATAGTCCAGCTTGAGTTAATATTTAATTTTTTATTAAAAGGCTATCTTGTACAAACTTGTATTGCAACGATACAAATCATTATTGCCGGTATCTTATTTTATTTGGGTAAGTCAGGCACTCTGGTGGTTCCATTTATAAAGTGGGGATTATCCTCAATTGGTATTGGCTTTTTACTCTTTGCTCATCTTAAAAGAATGAATGACAGCTATAAAGGTGTTAATCGTATCGCGTTTTCTGATGACTTGACAGGACTGATGAATCGCAAAAAGATAATCTCCGGTATTTCTAATTTGATTAATAAAGAAGAGCCGTTTTTTATCATGTTTGTTGATATGGACAACTTTAAGATGATAAATGATTCCTTAGGACATCAGGTAGGCAATATTTTTCTTAATGAAGTTGTTCATAACATCCAATGCGTTATAAAACCATGGATGTGGTTTGGACGCATGGGGGGCGACGAGTTTATGATTGTCAGCCCCAAAAGTATGAATCGTGAAGAAATTGTTGATTTTGTTGATAAAGTTGAAAAACATGTGTCTTTACCATTTATGTATAAAAATAGGTCTTACATCGTTACGTGCAGTATAGGAATATCTGAGTATCCACTGGATGCACATACGACACTGGAACTATTACGTAAGGCAGATTTGGCGTTGTATCGGGCAAAGAGTTATGGTAAAAAGCGTGCTGTGTTTTATGATGAAAACATACAGCATGATTTTGACCACAAGCTTATGATGGAGTCAAAACTGCATCAGGCAATTGACAATAACGAACTTTTTCTGGAATTTCAGGCGCAATATAGTTCAGCTGAAGGTACAATAAAATCATACGAAACGTTGCTACGATGGCAGTCGGAAGACTTTGGTCTGGTAAGCCCATCAAAGTTTATTCCTATTGCAGAGGAAAATGGCGATATATTACAAATAGGTCAATGGGTATTGAACAATGCATTTGACTGGTTTATGAAAGGTAAAAATAGCAAAAAGATTGCTAAAGATGTATTGCTCTCTGTTAATATTTCAGTTGTCCAGTTTAGTAATCCGCTTTTTATAGAGGAACTGAAAAATACATTTGCACAGACAGGTATGCAACCAATGTGGTTAATTATTGAGGTTACTGAGTATGCCTGTGTTTATTCCCCGGAAACGACAGCGCAACGAATAAAGGAACTTGCACAGATGGGCGTCAAGGTTGCTCTGGATGATTTTGGAGTAGGGTATGCTTCTATCAGCTATTTGCGATTGTTGCCATTCTCGATTGTAAAAATAGATCGGAGCATTGTTGCAACGATACTGAATGCAGAAAAAGAATGTATAGTCTCTTCGATAATTCAGCTTGCTCATGCACTTAATTTACTTGTTGTTGCTGAAGGTATTGAAACAGAAGAACAGTATACCTATTTAAAACAATGTAACTGTGATTGCCTTCAGGGGTTTTATTTGTCGAAGCCAGAAAAGATGATAGTTTAGAGTTAATATTTAAAAACCTTACTTGACTAATATTTCTGTTTAAGAGATTATTAGTAATACTATGGACGAAAATGTACTGACTCGATCTTACTTGGAAACCTTATCATCTACCGATTTAATTTCGTTAGCAAATGATTTTGACATTGATGTACCTGTTGATTTGAATCGACGGTTTATTATAGGTGAATTGCTGGAAGTAGCAAACGACAGTCATAAAGATGATGATGTCGATATGATTATTTCAACAGAGGAGTCCGATTTTGGTGATACAGAGGCACGGCTACCTGATTCCTATAATGACACGATGATTAACGCCGTTTTGCGTAATCCAGCATGGGCTTTTGTGTATTGGGATATCAGTGAAGCAGATTCCCATTATGCTGAAATGTTACTTTGCGTCTTGTTTTTTGATACAGAAAACGATGAACAGTCTTCGGATTCTTTTACTGTCAAAATTAATCCAAACGATCATGAACAGTATGTACTTTTACCAGCTGGTAAAACTTGTTTTAGTATTGATCTTCGAGGAAAAAATCATGATAAGATGTCAGTACTTGCTTCATCTCCTAGAATTTGTATACCGCATGGATGTGAGTATTTAAATACATTGCAACCTGGTAAAAATATTGAAATGTCAGAAATACTTTCTTTGTCTGGAATGAGATCCCTTTTACGTCATCATTATGACTTACATCGCCAGTCATTTTCTTGATATGTATTGAGTCATGAATCAGGAGAGATTTATATAATGTCACAAAAGAGTTTAGTGCTCGTCATTGATGCACATGAAAGTTATATACCTAAAAATAACATAGATTTGTTCCAACATATTTCGGATATATATATTCCTTTGTTGAATATGATGCGTTCTTTGGAAAAAGATGCCGTACCATTTCAGATTGCAATGGTATTTTCTGTTCCATTATGTACTATGCTTTCTGATCCTTTTATCCAGCAGGAATATATCGAATGGCTTGATAAAAAGATCGAGCTTGGCCAGCATGAGCTGGAGCGCTGTAAAAAATCAGACAAAATGATGAAGACTGTTTCGCTCTGTCTTGAAAAAGTAAAGCAGGATAAACATGTTTTTATCGAGGTTTATGAGCAAAACTTGTTAAAGGCTTTTGCTTCATTTGCTAAAAAAGGCTATATCCATTTATTGGCAACCACCGGTACTTACATCTTTTTGCCTCATTTTGCAGATATGTTTGAAGTTGTTAATGCTCAGATTGAAACAGGTCTGTATGCCTATAAATACTATTTTGGTATGCCTGCTGATGGTTTTTGGCTGCCATATATGGGCTATGCAAAAGGACTGGAAAAATCTTTGCGAATGTATGGTATTGATTTTACCGTACTGGATACACAGAGCTTGCTTTTTTCTGAAGTTACTCCAGAAAAAGGGTTGTTTGAACCAGTTCGCTGTTCATATGGTATTACCGCCTACGGTTGTGATCAAGAACCAGAATTGACCGATAAATCTGCATACCGCTTTAATGCTGTCTATCGAGATAAAAACAGGGATATCGGCTATGAGCTGCCTGCCGAGCAATTGCAAGGTATTTATGAAAAAGGACAGGAGCGTCATCCAACCGGATATTGCTATTGGAAGCGAAATACCGATGATGCTATTGATGTTATTAACGATGGTAATCTTGATAATCTTTATGACCAAGAAGTTGCCTATCGGCAGGCTCAGAAAGATGCTCAGGCATACGTGACTGCAAAAAGAGAGCGTTTGACTGCAGCAGAATCATTATTGCAGGAAAATGTTTCACTTGTTTGTGCCTATGATGCTACAAATCTATTTGGCGAAAACTGGTATGAGGGTGTCTATTGGCTTGAACAGGTAATACGAGAAGCTGTTGCACAGGGGCTGTCTGTACAGTCATTTGATTCGTTGCATGTTGATACTACAAAACTGCAGAAGATACCATTATATCCAAGTGCTGCTTTTGGTGCAGGATATGGAGAAGATTTGCTGGATAGTACCAATAGCTGGATGATGCGATATGTTCGTAAGGCAAGTGAGCGCATGGTAGAGTTGGCTGGCTTTTTCCCAAATGATACCGGACTAAAGGCACGCCTGCTTAATCTTGGAGCACGAGAGCTTATGCTTGCACAGTCTTCCGAATGGGCAAAAATGATCCATGAAGGAAGAAACCCTGAGTATGCAACAAAGCGTTTTGTAGACAGCATTTTGGCATTTAGCCAGGTATTTGAGTCTTTGGGGTCAAATAAGGTTAGTACGGAATGGCTGACAACTATTGAGCAACTTCATCCGATTTTCCCCTGGATGAACTATCGTATCTTTAGTAAGAAAAAATAAGATTGACGTGATAAAACGAAGGGCACTTTAATAACTTTGAAGTGCCTTTTTTTTATTTCAGGTTGATATTTGTTATCAACCTGATAGACGTACGAATTAAGGCATTGAGATAATCAAGGCTCGATTGTCCGTATTTATACCTGTGGCGGTTTTAATCGAGACTTTGTATATCCATGACTCGTTGATAGAGCTGTGTCGATTGTTTTGCCGCTTTGAGTGCTTCGATAGCAGGGTCAAAACGAGGATCCAGATACAGAGCTTCTTGCCAGACGGTAATGGCAAATTGTAATTGTCCCTCAGCATAGTATTGTAATCCCTGCTGATACAGTTGATCTACCTGCTTGCGCAGTTGAGCTCTTCCTTTATCCCCTAAATTAATTTTTGCCGAAACACTGATGTGGTTAACTGGATTGAAAGATGTGGTTAAATCAAAGGTATAATTGATATTGAGTTGCATTTTGTTTACAACGCATTCGCCACCTAAGCTAAAGCGCGGGTTTGCACCTTGTAAGAGAAATCCGCCTAATAAGTTAAAAAACGGTGTGATGCGAATGAGAAGGCCTGTTCCGGTAGACCACTGCTCTGATTCTGATAGGGATGGTAATAGAATCGGCTGACGTATTTCAGCTGTCCAGGTTAGTGGTGCAAATGGCGTATACGCAATGCCTGCTTGTGCTCGTGTAGGCAGGGGATCATCTTGTATTATTTGTTTTCCAAATCCTGTCCAAGCTGCCCCCATATTCATGAGGCTCAATCCTATATTGAGATTTGGTTTTCGATCTGCATAAAACTTTGCGATATTGAATCTAAGTATAATTCCGGTATCGACCATTGCGGCGGCACCAGATTGCTCACGTCCTGATCCGCTGATAATTTTACCTGTATCATTGTCGGTAAAATCAGGAATACTGCGCCATGATCCTTTTAAGTTGATGCCTGTGGCGATCCCCTTAAAGTAGTATCCTGCTAAGAAGTTATATGAAAAATTAACGGTTCCAGTTGTCTCACTATAATAGTTACCGGTTTGACGCTCCCCGTAGAGGTTATATTCGGTAAAAGGCACGTAAAAACACTTGAGTTGAAAACCTGCCCCAAAATTATTGTAGCGCGAAGTTGCGGCTATGGTCTCTAATGCAGAGTCGGCTATCCATGCATTATGAAAAACGGCAACTTCAGTATTCTCTAATATGCAGCTGGCTGCAGGATTGTAATCAAAAAAGCTGATGTCATCGGCAAGTGCAGTATATGCCGTTCCGAGACTTTCTGCCCGACCACCGCAGGGAATGTTGAGAGAACGGAATGAGGTTGTCCCTTCGTTTTTATCAATTGTAGTGTAAAAAAAATTGCTTAGTCTGTTATTAATTGGAGATAAATCCAGCGAAAAAACAGCGTGCTGTAACACAAAAGAGAGAATAAATATGATGCTACCAGATATAACGCTTTTTTTCATTGGCAGTTTATTATATACTAAAATCGGCTTTTTCCATATATGTGTTGATTTTATTTTAACCGAAAATAATAGTAGGGAACCTCAAAAAGTACAGTTTGTAGAGATACCCACTAAGTGTCATAGTGAAGATAATAGTAGTTTTTGTTTTGATGTATATTTTCTCATTTTCTCATGTATGCGCTCAAAGTACATCTGGTAACACCATTCATTTGACTTTATCAGACATCGATGCCGTTATTGCAGAAACTCGTTATGATACAGCCTTGCAGATGCTTAATGAGTATATGCGTGCGTTTCCTGACCAATTTGATGATGCACAAAAACGTGTACGCAAGATAATGCTTATCAGAGATCATTATATCAAATTAGCCGATCATCTATTAGATGTTATGGAACATGAGCCTGAAAACAATAAAAAAAAGCTGGATATTATTGCAGAGCTGGAATCTCTTGAAAAACATCCTTCTGAAGATCACCTGCTTTTTATACAGCAGGCAAAAATAGCCGCTCAGTTTACCTATTACCGATCTATCTTTAATCGAATCATGGAACAAGGACATGACTTGATTGTCGCAAAAAATTATCAACAGGCATTAGAGCTTTTTATTTCGGGGCTCGATTTATATCAAGATGATTTTTTTGATCAGACAGAATCAGAAGAAATAAAAGCTGCGGTACAAACTTCTGTCACTGAGTTGGAGCAATCTCCGGTACTATTTAAGAATATCCCTGAAAACTTGACGACTGCAGTTGATGTTTTTATAAGTGATGTTGCAAAAGGAGACATCGACAAAAGTAGAAAATCTTTTTTGGCAGTTCAAAAACAGTTTTCGTTGTTGGCATTATTGCGTAATCAGGTTGCCATGTGTGGTTCCCTTTTTGAAAATACCTTTACTCAGCTGCAAGCAGAAGATTCCTCATTAATGGATGCTTCCTTTTTACCGTTTGCATCACGTTTTACGCTAGGTAAAAAGGATGATGCCAATACTGGGGCCTTAGGGAGTATTGATGCACTGTGGAATAACGAAACAGAGCGTATGAAGCAGGCTGTTTTGGACGAAGTCCATGTTGCTTGTACTACTTTTACGGCATCGCTTTCACAAGAAGAACTTTTGACAGGAAAGAGAGTTATAACCGTGGATTCTACTGCTGTTATCAGAGATTTTTTACAGTTAGGAATCCAGGTTAATGAATTATATGGGCTGCGGATTTCTTCTGGTAGAGAAGTCGATAATCTGATTTGTAGTAATTTCTCCGATGGCATGATCTATGGTGGTAAATTGCTTGATGCACTTTGTAATCAAAGCGTTGACATGCAATTATTTCAGCAACGCGTAAAACAGGAACCAGCGGTACTTGATAACAAAATCCTTGCAGATGAAAAATTACAATTTGTAGTTTCGTATGAGGAATTACTCAAAAATTGTTTTCTTAGATTACATGATAACTGGTTCCTCATGTATCAAAAAGGTATCGAGGGGGAAAGACGCGACGGCTTGTTTCCTTCGATGGCAGCAGGGGACATATTGTATGATTACCACCCTGTATTGGCAGAATTGGATTCCTTTTTTGTGGCTTTTGAAAATGAGTCATATCGGTTGATTGACCAGCAGATACAAGATACTCTTTTTCAACTGTCTACCTTTTATTCTGATGATTCAGATGGCTATGTAAAAAAATATCGACAGGGATTTATGAATGCACAGACGCTCGTTGATAAAGCTCAGCCGACAAATGCCCTTGGATGTATCAGCGATTTGCAGAGTGACTATGCTAAAGACCGTGCTATCGTAAGGGAATACGAACTATATCTTGAAAAAAAACAAAAGGATCGAGATGCATTAGTGCAACCTTTTTATGACCATGTTGTCTCCTGTGGTGTGACAATGGACTCTTTTGTTTTCCAGCTTGATGATGTCCAGAAAGAAGCTCTCGATAAGCAGCAAAAGGCTGTGATAGCTAAAAATGAGGGCGACATGCGTTATCAACAGGCGGTACAACTGCTAAAAAAAGAAAACTTTGCAGAAGCCCGTACCAATTTGCAACGTTCACGTATAAAGTTTAATGAATCCCTGTCGTATGAAAACTCCGAAGAAATACAAAATTATTCCGATGCCCTGTTGCTTGAGTTGGGAATGGCACTTACAAAAGCTGAAAATCGCATTGTCGTTGGAGAAGTACGTCAGCTAAAAAAGCAGGCTAAAAATGAATACTACAATGCAAATTTTGAAAAAGCACAGGCATTGCTGCTGCAGGCAAAAAGCCGCTGGGAGTTAACAAATATCGAACCTGATGAGGAAATTGCGTCTCTGATGGCATTGATATCAACGGCTTTAACTATGAAAAGTGGTCGTGTCATTTTGTCAACAGCCCCATTGTATCCTGAAATGTCTCAGATTTTGAGTATAGCTCATCAGTATTATGATCAGGGTAAACAACTTATTGCTGAAGGTAAGCGTGATAAAGCAGAGGTGGTATTACAGCAGGCAAAAGAAAAAATTCATGAATTGCAATTAGTATATCCGTTGAACCAAGAAGCAGGAATCCTCTCATTACAAATTGATCAGCTTATCGATAAGCAAAATTTTGACGTACTGTTTGCCGAAAAAATCAAAACTGCAAAAATCAATTATAAGCGACCTGAGTTGCAGCAGGAGTCATATACGACACTGCTGGATTTATATGAAATATATCCTGATTATCCTGATTTAAAAAAGCTTATCTATGATGTTGAAATCGAGTTGGGAATCCGTCAAAAGCCTGTTGAAAAAACAAGTATAGAAAAAGCTGATACTCTTTTAGCTCAAGCAAAAAAAATAGTCGCCTCAGCAAAGGGGAACCCTGATGAACTGCGAAAGGCTATTAAAACGCTTGATAGCGCAATTGCTCTTAATCCTAATTTATCTGCTGCAATGGATCTAAAAGATAAAATACAGCTTGATATAGGAGGCACGGCAGCTGTTGTTCTTACTTCTGCTGATGAAAGACAGTATCAGTTGGCTATACAAGAATTACAAAAAAATAATATTATAGGTGCAAATAGTATTGTAGAGCAGCTGTTGCAGACTCCAGCAAATCGCCGCTCATCTAAGATTTTGGAATTGCAGAAAAAAGTAAAAGCATTGTTATGAAAACCAAAAGAGGATTTTTTGTCGTTGTTTTATTTTGTATACTATCCTCGCTTGTTGCTCAGGATTTGTACTGGGATATACCTCGTACTATATCTCAAAGCAATGTGGAGTCATGTTTTCCTTCTGTAGTATCGACTGATAGCTGTACTACCGTATTCTGGCAGGAAATTGATATTGCTAAAAAGCAGATATGGTTGTCTTGCAAAAAATATTATGCAGATGGTAGTGATCATACTTACAGCCGTTTTTCGGGACCGTTTTCGTACTCTGGAGAAGTTCCTGATATTTATTCTGTAACAGCTCGTGATGACGGTTCCTTGTACATTGCAGTTCTGTCGGATATTACCACCATTACTATCATACGGTCGGCTGATACCCAATCCTTTATACCATGCTACACCTTTATGCAGGAATCCCCGCTGGTTGCACCGCGTATTTATACATTGTCAGATGACACTTTATTGTTATTTACCTCGTTGGGCTATAACGAAACCTTTTCTATTTTGAGTGCATCTTCAAAAAATGGTACACAATGGACGGACTTTACACAATTTAAACCGACGATTGGCATGTCTAATGTATTTTTACCGGTAGTCGGTAAAAGTAAATCAGGTGATTGTGTTGTATTTCAGGCTCAGTACTTAAAAAATAATAGGTATTCCTATCAGCTTTTTATATCGAAGTTGATTTCGTTGGACAATTGGGCGGCTCCACAGCTTTTATCCAGTGCCTACACCAACTATGACAATCAGCAACCATACCTGTATTCTTTTGATGATAAGTTGTATATGACCTGGGAGCGTTCCGAGCTTTCTTCTGCAGATCCTCAAATCTGTGTCGGAGTGATATCTGATGATGCTGCTGTACTAGGAGAAGTTACGGAAGTGACATCTTTAGGGGCGGCTTCTAAGCCAATTTTATTTGATTATCATAACATCTTGTCATTGACTTGGTGTGATACGAGAACAGGTATATCTACTGCGTATTATGCACAAAAAAATGGAGCTACTTGGATTGATCAAGCTATATCACCATCGGCAACCGAGGTGTTTTTTGTTTCACCGGTAAAATCTCCAAATTCTAAGGAACTTCAATTTTTTTGGCAGCTTTCTGCATCTAAAAAAAGTACGTATACCGCAATTCAACGTTTGTCATTGGATAGCAGTGCAACGCCACCACGTCTGGAAGGGGTTCATTTTACTGATGGTGCCGTAGGTAAGGCATCTAAGCTTGCAGTAAACGTACATTTTAGTGAAGACGCTGCGGGTATTGCTGGCTATTCTTGGATATGGACAAAAGACAGTACCGCAGAGCCTGAGCGTAAAATACAGAGTACCGTTGATGGCTCTCAAGTCTCACTGTCAGCTGATACTGATGGTGTCTGGTACTTTAAATCTCGTACAATGGATTATGCTGGCAACTGGTCTGATGTAGCTACAATCACGTATGTACGCGATACTGTTCCGCCGGCTGCTCCTGATATACAGCCGTTACAGACTGATAGTAATGGCTTTTCTGTTAGTAATTCTCCGTATATATCTTGGGCGGTTCCCGATAATGAGGCAATAAAAGGCTATACTTGGAGCTTTATTTTAAAAGAAAACTTGGATCCTTCGTTTGTCAGTTATAAAAATCATGCAGTAAAAGCATCACGTGACTCGATAGAACAACTGCTTTCAAATGCACGTACAATTGCAGAAACTGCTGAAGTCGCTGTCCCTCAGCGTCTTATGGGTACTATACCCCGGAATACGTTTAAGGATATGCACAACGGTATCTATGTATTTGCCGTCGCTGCAATTGATAAAGCTGGCAATATAGGAATACCGGTTACTATCCCTGTGGTGCTTAATAAATATGAACCTCATATTGTGTTACATACCATACAGTCAAAGGTGTCAAATTTTGGAGAGCGATTTTTTGATATTCTTGGTGATGGTTTTACCTATGATGGAGATATTTTAACGGTATATATAGATGCAGATGGGCATGCCCCCTATGATATTGCGCTATCTTTAAAAGATAAGGCTTATACGGTGGCTTCAAATACACTAATTAAGCAAGTGAAAATTCCAGACAGCGTAATGGAAGGCGCCTATTTTGTAGGAGTTGCCCATTCCCGTTTTGGCAATCATTTTACTGCAAAGCCTTTGTTGACTGTCAGCAACACAGGAACCGTCAAATTTGGTAATGATACGTTTGATTCGATACGGTGGTTGTCAAACCAGGTAGATGATGTATTTGAATTGCAGTTTTCTCATATTGCCATAGCTTTATTTTTACTGTTTTTATTCTTTGGATGCGGTGGCTGTATCTATGGATTAGTGAGTACGGCAAGAGATGCCTCTCATATTCAGACTGTGGTGACGACGTTATTGGAAGGAGGTTCCATGCAAAAGGAACAAAAAACGTTACTTTCTGTATCATACAAGAAAAAGAGAACGAGCTTAAAGTTAAAACTGATGTCCTTTACCATTTTGTTGGTATTAATGATAGTTATGCTCATTGCAGTACCACTACAAATGATTATGATATCTACTCAAGAAAAAGTACTGACTGCAGGATTAAAAAACCGTGTCGATGTTCTTTTAAATGGAATGGCAATAGGAGGACGCTCTTATTTACCAGATCGTAATATTTTTGAATTAAGCTTTTTGCCATCTCAAACAGAAGTTTTGGAAGATGCCCACTATGCAACGATTACCGGATTTGATGCTGACAATAAGAGTATTAGTCTTACCCATGTCTGGGCAACAAATGATGCTGACATACAGACAAAAATAGATACGGATACATTGATACTTGGACAGTCTCAAATACAAGACGAGACCGTTGCCTTGATTGCACAGCAGTGTATGGATCTCAATAAAATCGCAGAAGAACAACTGACAACGGTAAGTGCCGAAATTGCAGAATTGACAGCCGAAAGTCAGTTGCTTTATAGAAAGACGGATGAGGCTTCACAGGCTCGTTTGGTAGAAATTCAGCGTGTTGCAACAGCACTTAATGAAAAGGTCAGCTCCGTTTTAGGTACAATAGCTGAGGAAGGTACTTCAGCATATCCAGCATTTAATACTGACAGACTAGATAAAAATAATACAGAGTATCTGTTTTATCGACCAATCATGTATCGACAACTCAATTCGCAAACGTATGTCCATGGAATTGTTTTAATTCAAGTGACTACTGAAAACTTGATACACCAGGTACGAAATGAACAGAAAACCCTGCTGATCACAACTTTCATTATTGCCTTGTTTGCTGTTGTTATTGGTATTATCGGTTCATTGATAGTTGCAACAATCATTGTCCGCCCTATACGAAAACTGGTGGCCCATGTTGCCATGATTGGCGAAACCCGTGATAAAGAAAAGTTGATAGGTAAAGATATTGTTGTTACCAGCCATGATGAGATAGGGGAGTTGGGAGAGACTGTCAATGAAATGACTCATGGACTTATTAAGGCTGCACAAGAGGAACACTTGCTCATAGACGGTAAAGTTGTTCAGCAGACCTTTTTGCCCTTGAATGTTGCTGGTAATGGCGCTAAGGAAACTACTTCAAAGTTTAAGGATACCAATATCGAGTGTTTTGGATATTATGAAGGAGCTTCCAGTGTATCAGGCGATTATTATGACTATAAAAAACTGGATTCGCGATGGTTTGTAACGATAAAGTGCGATGTTTCGGGGCATGGTGTACCTGCTGCTCTTATCATGACAGTTGTTGCAACCTTATTTAGAAAGTATTTTGAAAACTGGACCTTTGCTAAAAATGGTATCCGCATTAATGAATTAGTAGTGCAGATAAATGATTTTATAGAATCACTCGGCTTAAAAGGAAAATTTGCTACGATTATTCTTTGTTTGCTTGATATGGAAAGTGGTACCGTATATGCTTGTAATGCAGGGGATAATATTGTCCATGTGTATGATAAAGCTCAGCATAAGATACATACTATTCATTTGACAGAAACTCCAGCTGCAGGTCCGCTGCCATCGTTTATGGTAGAACTGAAAGGTGGATTTAAAGTAGAAAAGATACATCTAAATAGGGGGGATGTCCTCTTTTTGTATACTGACGGTATTGAAGAGTCGACACGTAAGTTTAGAAACAGTAATTGCGAAATCATACCTTGTGCGGAGCCGGGACTAGCCGAAAATGCCGTGCATGAAAATCATAAGGTAGGACAGACTTCGGAACAATTGGAGCCAGAGCGTATACGGAATATTATTGAAGCGGTATTTGCAAAAAAGACATATACGCTTAAAAAGTATCATTGTCCTAATGAAAATGAAACATTGCTCTTCGATTTTACTCATTGTGATGGTACAATAGAAGAGGCAATTTTGGCACTTATATCGGTAGAAAAAGTATTCCGTCTGTATAAGGATCCTTTTGCAACAGATATCGATAGTGTTCGTGTTGATAAAAAAATTGATGCATTTTTACAGAAACATTTTAACTTATATGATGTTTATTGTAATGAGAAAGAAATACCAAGCGATGGTTCATATGTATTTTACAAGAATTGTAAAGAAGATGAGCAACTTGATGATTTGACATTGGTAGCACTGTGTCGATCTATAAATGTATGAGTACATAGAAGTTCATGTGGAGGAAATAAAAATGAACAAAGAATTTGTTGATAAAGTAAAAGAATATGTTGATCATGGCATTGAACTATCAAAAGATGCAATGGGAAAAGTATGTAATAGTGTTGAAGATTTTGGAGAGCGTAGTAGTATTCGTCTTGAGATAACAACGTTACAAACTAAAAAGAAAAAGGCATTTCGTACTTTAGGCGAAACTGTCTACAACAAATTGTGTGTAGAAAAGGTGTCAACTCTTGATGTAAATGATGAGTCTTTGTCCGCACTGCTTGCATCTATCGAAACACTTTCTAATGACATCGCTGCCAAAGAAGAACAGCTTGCAATGATGACCAAAAAAGAATAACTGTTGTGTTGATTGACTACGTCAAGGCAGCGTAAACACTGTCTTGACGAGTCTTGTCAACGTTAGGAAAGTATTATTTTTAGACCTTAAACTGATCTACCTGAGAGCCAATTTCAATAATAGACTCCTGTACTTTTGAAGAAACTGTATTAAGTGAGGCACCGGTGTCGTTGATTTTGCGGGCTCCGATTGACATTTCTTCCATGCTGCTTTTCATCGCTAAGGTTGCATTCTGCAACTGCTTTACTTCTTCAAGAATCATTTTATTGCCTTCTGCCATTTCGGAAGAGGCAGTGCGTACTTCTGATGTACTGTTGTTCATACAGTGGAGAGCATCAATAATCTGATGTGAGCCTTCTTGCTGTTCTTCCATGGCTGATTTAATCTGCATGACAAGAGCATCTGTTTCTTCAAGTTTGCCTGATACCGTCTGGAAAGCAACGCTTGCTTCTTCAGAGGCAGAAACAACGGCATTGATAGCTTCTTTGATATTGGACAATTGGGTACCGATTGTCTTTGACTGTGCTGTAGATGTTTCTGAAAGCTTACGGATTTCATCTGCAACAACAGCAAAACCTTTACCAGCATCACCTGCGTGCGCAGCTTCGATAGCGGCGTTCATGGCAAGCAAGTTGGTTTGTGCCGCAATGTCAGAAATTGCAGTATTTGCTTCCTGTAACATTGCAGACTGCTGTTCAATCTGCAGAACACAATCATTAACAGACTGTTGCTTTGTAAAACCTGTCTGAGAGTTTGTAAGTAGATCTTTAAATGACTTTGCCATTTTATCCATAGAAGTATTTACGGAAGTTATGTTACCGATCATCTCTTCTACTGCTGCTGAGGCTTGGGTAACACCGCTTGATTGAGTCTCGATCATACGTCCCAGAGAGTCTATGTTTGAGGCAATTTCATTAACAGCTCCTGCTGTCTGACTTACACTTTGAGTCTGACCTTCTATTTGTTTATGCATGCTCTCGATATTTGCAATGATTTCGGTAATAGAACTTGCAGTATCCTGTGATATAGCACTCATATCTTCACCGGCAACAAGTAACTCGTCTTTTGAGTGTTTTACATCTCCAATTATGGTCTGGAGCTTAGCACTAAAAGTGTTAAATCCTTCTACAACCTTACCAATTTCGTCGTTTGTTGTTGCAGTAATGCGTTTTGTCAGGTCTGCGTCTCCAGAAGCAATGCCGTTAATTGCTGAGCTGACAACTTTAAGAGGCTTGACTGCAGTGTTTACGACGATAAATACGATGAGCGTTGCTGTTACTAGCGAAATGACAGTAAGAAGTATCATTGTTTTAAGTAGATTGCTGATTCCACTAAAAAAGTCGCTATAAGGAGCATAGCAGACAACACTCCAGTCTGTACGGTCAATAGGGGTGTATGAAACAGCATATTTCTGGTTTGATTTTTGATCAAAAAAAACACCTGTTCCAGAACCACCTTGCAGCACTTTTTTAATGATGGCTTTAAATCCGTCAGAAACAATCTGTTCTACTACTATACCATCTGCAACATTTTTTTCGTTTACATGTGCAACATATTTACCAGTTTTGCGGCTCATAACAAATGGGTGGGTGTTTTTACCTACAGTGATTCCTGACAGTGTGGTACACAAATCAGTCGAGTCTACGACAAGAGACATTTCTGCAATCTGTTTGCCAGTCATATCCTTTACAGGAACTGCAAGGAATGTACTTAACTTGCCATTGACTGGTGACAAGTTTGGATCCATTATTGCTTGTTTGCCTTGCATAGAAATTTTGAGGTATTCACGGTCATGCAGGTCTTGATATTTTCCTGTTGTAGCGTATCCGATACCCTTTTCGTCATAAAAGCCTATTCCTAGATATTTTTTGTTGTCTCCTGTTGCTGTATTAGCCAGCTCCCATTTATAATACATGTCTACTTCTGGATCGCGGATGATAGAAAGGTTTGCCAAGGTTTCAAGAGTCTTAAAATCACGTCCATTAAGTACTTTGATTTCTGCGGCAACGTTTTTGGCAATGGTGATGTTTTCTGCTTCAACTGCTGCAGTAAGTTCTTTTTTAGATTTTTGATAACTGAATAATACGATTACAGTTGCTGTAATAAAAATTAATAAAATTGATGAAATGGTGATTTTTTGCTTTATTCCAAGATTCATGGAAAGTCTCCT
>JAILIC010000136.1 GCA_024695475.1 Treponema sp. | reverse complement strand
GAATTACAATTGTAAAACAAGTTCCTTTTCCTTGTATCGAATCAACAATCAGCTTTCCGCGCTCTCCATAAATTGATTTCATTCGTTTGTAGGAATTTTCGATTCCCACATGATAATTGTTTGGATCCTCTTCTTGAAAATTTCCTTCATTAATCTTTTCCACTGTTTCCGGCGGCATTCCACTTCCGTCATCCACAATCATAAAGATTGCCTCTGTCTCTGTGGTATAGGCCTCTAAGCGAATGTGAGTTTTTGTATTGTAATCTATGACATGTTTGAAAATATTTTCCACAAAATTGTGTATCAAAAATGGCGGAACCTCCACCTCCAATACATCCTCATCAACATTAAATGTCACTTCATACCAATCCGGATATCTCAGCTTTGATACTTCCAAATACTTACGAATTAAGTTGAATTCCTTTTCAAAAGGCTGTGTATCTCGGTTTGTCTGAAAGATATGGCGAAAATAATCCGATAGATATAGCGCTAATTTCTGGATACTTTTATAATTTTCTATTTGTGCAAAGCTAAATAACAAATTAAACATATTCATCAAAAAATGGGGACGAATTTGTAATTGTAAATTCTTCAAATCCATTTTCTGCTTTTCGAGTTTTCTTTCGTAATTCTCGATTTTTAGCTGCATCACAGTGTCATTCATCTCATTGAAGGCATGATTGATTTCAATAAATTCTCGTGCAACCTTTTTCTCAGGA
The DNA here is from genome assembly GCA_024695475.1 of Treponema sp. GTDB lineage: Bacteria > Spirochaetota > Spirochaetia > Treponematales > Treponemataceae > Treponema_D. The sequence continues at coordinate 8,620 of JAILIC010000136.1, read as the reverse complement.
ATTCTGTAACCCGGATCTGTCGTTCTGACAATATTCATTGCCTCTTCCAAATCGTGCAACGGATTGATGACAATCTGTCTTAACTTATAAAATAAAAATGGAATCGCAAATACAAATATGATAAACAAGATTAATGCAATGCTTTCCAACCATGATATATATTTCAGACTATCTGCTTTCGGAAGTGCAAGTTCAATTTGAAAATCCGCTTTTTTTGATTGTGCCGTAATCGCAATCTTATTTGACTTTTCTGATGGAGCACTTCCCCTCTCCTCAAACAAAACTTCCAGATTTTCAAAACTTGAATTTTCTAATAGTTCTGCTTTCATTTTATCCAAGGAGAACATACTACCGTAGATCAGGCCGTTTTCCACATAGGTTTTTACAATCCATTCAGATTCCCCGATTTCTATATAGTCCCAATTCCCGTAAAATATATCATTCTCATCACTTAGTCGCTTCTTAATATCTTCTTTTATTTCTGCAATCTGATTTCTGCTGTAGCATTGAAGGTCTCCCATGGTGATAAAAAATTTATCATATTTTTGGCTATACCAAAAAATACTATCCGCATATAAATCATTTTCACAACAACGGTCAAAAAAGCTTGCCAGATTTGTCTCTGCCACTACTAACTCCGTTGTTCTCTCCCCTTGATTTAAAAATAATCTAAAATCATCGCGGTCTTCTTCAAGGGTATAAAAGAAGGTTGCTGTTGATTCAATTCTTGCATCCAGCTGGGTGATTTCCATATTTGCTACGTTTCTTATCGAATCTCTGGCCTGTGTCTGGGCATGTTTTACAGAAAATGATACAGAAAACAAGCCCACCAAATTGAATGGTAATACGATAATCAATAGCCACATTATGATTTTCAGTGATATTGTATTTCCAATATGCTTTCTCATTTGCTCCCCCTTTTACTGTTATGCTATATCATACCATTTGTTTCATAAATATCTACCCCACTAATAAACGAAATATCAAATTAGACCGCGCAAGCATTAGCTTGCATATTCATCTGCTTGTTTCATGTTTTGTCCTAACTATATTCCTAAGATTCTTCCGATATTTCCCTGGCTAATTCTAGTATTTCGAATGCATACATTGCTTTTCCCTTCTTTAATAGCTTTTTATACAGCGGATAGTTAACTGCACAAATTACAATTCCTACAATACCAAGAATGATTCCAAATACCATAGCTACCACTCCTGAACCAAGAACGCCCATCGCAAAACACATTCCGGAACCAAAAACCAATGTCCCAATGATACCTACAGTCATTGCAGTTACAAACGCAGGAAGTTTTGCCTTTTCATCAAGTTTCTTCAGCTGGCGCACCTTGCTTGTTTCCTTTGGCAAATAATCCTTTGCTACACTTTCTGCATATACCTTGTCTAAATCTTTCATCTTATTATCCTTTCGTTTATTGAATTGATTTTTATTGTTTTTGATTATGCTATTTTTCCTGTTTCTTTTAACCATCTGATTTCATCACGAATCGTTTCTCTGTATGATCGCGTTGTATATCCTAACTCTTTTTTTGCTTTACTTGAGTCAAACCGATTATTTCTTGCTAAATTGTATACTGAAAACGTTGTCATAAGTGGCTTTTCCCCTGTTTTCTCTGCCTTTTTTTCAAATATCTTTGCAATCAGATTTGCTGCAGATATTGGTAAAAATAGTTTCATTTGCTTACATCCGCTTTCCTCAGATATAAGCTTTGTAAAATCTTTAAAGCTTACCGGTTCATTTCCTAGAATATAGCACTCTCCTTGATTTCCCTTATCTGCAGCACTAATTACTCCATCTGCCAAATCTCTTACATCGCAAAGGTTAAAACTTCCATCAATACCGGCAGGCATTTCTCCATTTATGATATCTACTAATGTTTTGGTTGTCTCTCCCATTGCAAAATCTTCCGGACCTAAAATTCCTGAAGGATGAACAACACATGCGTTTAGTCCGCTTTCGGCTGCCTTTAATACCACATTTGTTGCAATCGCTTTTGACATTGAATAGCATCCCTTAATTCTTTCCGGATCAAGCGGTATCGTTCCTTCGCATTCTCTGATTGTTCCGTTTTCCTCTTCCGGAATCGCTCCTGTGGAAGAACAATATACCAACTTTGATACTTTATGGCTTTTACACATTTCTACAATATTTTCTGTTCCTCCAACATTAACATCCATTACCTTCTGGTTATAATTTGGATTTACGGTAACAATACTGGCAATGTGAAGCACCACTGCTTTTGTATCTTTTTCGATTGCAAAGAATCTTTCCAGGTCTTCCTTGTTGCAAAGATCACCATATACAATCTCAACTTCTTTAGGAAGATACTTTGCTGATTTGTCATTCGCCAACACGAATGCTCTTACTCTTTCTCCCCGGCAGATAAGCTGTCGGCATACTGTGCTTCCTAAAAATCCGGCAGCACCTGTTACTAAATAAATCTTTTTGCTCATTTATCTTTACCTCCATCATATTTCGATTAAAGCTCTTTCTTTAAGCTTGATGTCATTATAGAAAAACGAGCATATAAACAGAACAACACTTTCCACGAAATGTGTCGATTTCAAGCCCTAAGGTCCCGACACGATTCATGAAAAGTGTTGTTTTTGGTTTTCTTTATTCTTTGTTTTCTTTATTTTCTGTTTTCGTTACTTGGCATGAATATGCATTTTTGAATAATCCTAATGATATCTGTTTTTGACTGGGCGCAATCCTGTGCCAACCACTCATTTATCACACCTATAATTCCATTTAAATAAAAAATCATGATGAAAGGCTGTTCCTCTTCAGATACCCCAAACCTTTTAAGAATCGGTCTAAAAATGTCTCTAAACCATTTATCATATGTCTTTTCAGCCCCCATCATTTCATTCTTTTCATACATAATAATAAATAGCTTACGGTTTTCTTCCACAAACTCCAAATATGGCATCAAATACTCTGGAGTCACAAGAAACAACTCCTCATCTGTTTTCTCCCCAATATGGATTTCCTTAGAACTATCTACAGAAAAATGTTGAAAAAAATCTTTATAGACTGCTTCAATTGCCTCTCTTAAAAGATCACTCGTATTATCATAATGCAAATAAAATGTGGATCTGTTTACTTCTGCTGTCGCACAAATTTCTTTCACAGTAATTAATTCAAAATCCTTTTTCTCAATCAATGAAATTAGTGCATTTTGCATCTTTTCCGCAGACTTGAAATACTTACTATCGTTTTTATTCATACGTCTTCGTCTCCAGTATTAAATCCAACTGAAATCACCACCGGTTACCGCAAGTGAAAGAAGCATATCCATCTTTTCTACCTCTTCGGCACCGCGCACCATTTGAATTAATTTAGCCGTCTCTGTCACTTTAGGCATCTCTTCATCCGGTCCAATCTCCATATCCGGTTCTTCTCCACAGTAAGGGCAAACTATACTCGGACCAATCTTTATATCAAGGAATCTGCTCCCGCATTCTTTGCACTCATAATATCCACACTGCTCTGTTTTATCCGGTACAAAATACATCAGATACTCCTTCCGTACATTTAGTTAATCTCATAGTCTAGGCATACACGACTTGCTGTGAAAGGACGAACCTTTCCATTTGCGACCGCCAAATGTTCAGGATGTTCTGCGTATCCTTTCAATGCTTCTTCGCTCTCAAAAGTGGAATCAAGCATTAAATCACAGTTGGAACTTGGAAGTCCGTTAATGTTTACTTTGATATCAATCATTCCCGGAATCTTGCCTGATAGTCCTTCTAATCCTTCCTTGATTTCAGCTTTGATCTTTTCGATTTGTGCGCCTGAATACTCATCCTTTAATGTCCATAATATTACATGTTTTACCATATTACATTCCTGCTTTCAAAAAAATAATTTCTTAAATCATACCACTTCAACAAAACCCTTGCTATGCAAAATTTGTATTTTGATACCAGGCCTTTCTTTTTTATAGATTTTCTACAGACAGATGTTCTTGACTTAAAACCATAAAAAGGCATTCCGAAGAAATTCATAATTTCTACGGAACGCCTTTTTTTACTACCCCTTAACACCTCCTGCAACCAGACCATTTTGAATAAATTTCTGTAATGCCATAAATACGACCATGATTGGAAGTGATGATATTACTGCTGCTGCCGAGAACAGTGTCCAGTGTGCTGCAAACTGATTTGTAATAAATGACTGTAATCCCAATGCCAAAGTCATTTTTCCTGGTGTTTGTAAAAAAACTGATGTTATTACATATTCACTGTATGTTGCAATAAACGAGAACAAAAATATTACTACAAGTTGTGGCATTGCCAGTGGCAAAATAATTGAGTAGAACACTTTAAACTGTCCCGCTCCATCTACCTTAGCTGCCTCATCCAACTCTATTGGGATCCCGTCTATATATGACTTTAAGAGCCATATATTAAATGCGCTTCCTCCTGCAAGAACAAATATAAGTGCCAACGAACTGTCAACAAGGCCAAAATTATAAATTATAATATAATATCCGGATACTGCCATGCTATTAGGAAATACCTGCAATATTAATAGGCTCATGAGTCCATATTTTCTACCGGTAAATCTCATACGTGAAAATGCGTATGCTGACAATGATGTTATCACTAACTGGATGAGTGCGACGGTTATGCACAATTTTAATGAATTCCATACCCAAGTCACAAAATCCGTTTAAAGTCCGCGAAATGTCCGCAAAAAAAGAAGCGCCAAAAATCTGACGCTTCTTTACTAATTACAATTATAAGCTTGTCTTTGTTCGCTTGACGCTAACATGATATTCTCCATCATTCGACCATGATTCTATCACGTCATCTACTGGGAAAACCTCATCAAATCTCTCATTGTCCCTTATCGTAAGCATTTCTGAGAACCAAACATCTCTTGAGACCATCAATATGGCATTCTCCATATGAAATATAACTGCCATATCAAAAGCTATTTGATATTCGCCATCATTAACATCAATTGTATCTGTTATAACATCTATCGCTTCAACAACATGTCCTACAGAAGTTTTTACTACATCCGTTACAACCATAGGCTCAAATGGTGCTGATGTATCAACCTTAGAACACGATATACAAGCGACATCTTCCTGTTCGTTAAACATCGGCATGGACTGTTCCTCATTGACTATTTCCAATGAAAACCCCTCGAAGTTCAAGCGCATATTACCATAAACTCCGCCAACCTCGTTTGGAGCCTCGCTCTCATACGACACAAGCTTTTTATCTTTACAAGAAGATAAGATAGAAATCATATCTTTAGAAAACCTTGCTTCTACCATTCTATTTGTCCTCCTTTATAAAATGAACTTTCTGACTTTTTATAGAACGTGGGCTAATAACCTTGATATCTACAGCTGGACTGTCCTTTGTTGAAGTAATCAATCGATGCACTACAACAGTACCATCCTGAAAAACTGTTCTGGTTCCATGTCCATTCTTCAGTGGCTCAATTTTACCACCTTTTGAAATCCGATCATAAAAGTCACTCGATGTAATTTCAGGTGTAGATGTTTTGATTACACGCACGTTTTTTCCTTTTTCACCAAAATAACCACTGCTTGTATGTGGATAGATATGATTCATATCCTTAACATTATCATCTATGGTTCTTGGTTTTGGCGCAACATCAGATTTTTTTCTTTTTCCTCTTCCACCAAACCCTCCATATAATCCTGCTCCCATTAGACACCCTCCTTTCTTCTACTAGCAGCAAAATCGCTGCAAAACTGAAGAATGTTGATGCCCATTTCTCTATATTTATCAAAAATATAGCTTGGTGCAGATCCATACACGACAATCGTTTTAGGTTTAAGCGTCTTAACTATCTGCTCAAGTCCTTCTACAAAGAAGGTTCTATCCTCTTTTATATGAATACATCCATGTGAGCCAATGGCAATTGTCCCGTTAACTGGCACACCATAACAACAAGCTGTATATGTTCTGTAATCGCCCCACCTTACATTGGCAATAACACTTACCCCGTTATCCTGTAACCAACGACCAATAGCTCTGTTTCTGTAAATATTCCAGAATTGCATCACCAGTGGCATGTCACGGTAAAGGCTAAAATCTGGACTTATGACACCTTTAAACTTCTGCAAAATAGGGAGATACTTCCGAGGATTATTCCAGATGCGCTCAAATGCCGCATCATCCTCATAGAAATGAACCCAGCAGTCATAGTCCTTTGACCTAATCGCTTTAGAAAAAGCAATTAGTTTACCTGGCCTGAAATCGCCATAATCAATTTCAGGAATCTCCAAGAATCCTTCATACGTCGCCTTTTCGACCAAGAACGCATGAAACACGTCACGACACCCTACCCGGGTACAATTAATTTGAGACATAAATGCCTCCTTTCTGCTCTACTTAAGAGCGGCAAAAAAATTTTAATTGTAACATTTATTTGCCCTCGCAGAAAGGATATGCTATAATAATTTAACGAACATTTAGGGATATTATAGATATCCTTAGCGAGGAAGCGCATAGTTGATTGCTGGTAACAATCTTCTGTGCGTTTTTTCTTTTGTAAATGAATCACTAAAGGAACCACCTTTCAATATTAAGTTTTAATTACAATGCTTTAATTGGCATCTTGCTGCTGCACCTGAAACACCGCACTTTGCTTCAACCTCCCAAGCACTCATACCTTTGATGAGATAAGATGATGCCAATAATTCGCCTCCAAAGCAATCAGCCTGCCACTCCGGATCTTCGTAAGGTTTTAACTTTTCATCCGGTTCAAGTCTGCACAAAGCCACACAGTCATCTTCATGCATAAACAGATGCCCAATTTCATGTGCAATCGTCAGCCTATCTCTACCTTCGCCCTTTGAAGCTCTTATATAAACATCTTCCCTGATACGAATTAAATTCTTGCTTGGGTATGTTTCTCCATGCTTATTTCCCATCTGAGCAATTGGAACAATCTCTAGAGTAAAATCAGGAATAATAAGCGGAAGTATATTTTCTAGGAAAAACAGCACTGGAAAATGTAACTCATCCTCCATACCAACTTTTTTCTTGAGCGAATACACAAATCTCTGAATATCTTTTCGAGAACATGCATCCGCTTTAAAACAGTTCATAACTTTTTACCTCCTCTTTAAGATTTTTTGAATCTCCTCCAGCTGAGTATCATCAATATCCGAAAATCTTCTAGCAAAGGATACTGCTAATTCTCTTCTACTAGCTGATGCTCCAGAAAAATCCAATTCGATTGCCTTTTCTGTATCTGCTATTACTTTTGTAAATTCATCTTTTTGCCCTTCGTCAAGCTCATATAAACTGCAGATTTTTCCATTCCATGCCGTAGGCATTCTCTTTTTGCCATTTTCAACAGCTGACAAAAAGGATACAGATACCTCTAGCTTATCAGCCATGTCTTTCAGTATTTCTCCGCGATCTATACGTAACTTACGCAGGAACCTTCCTAGACTGGTTAACATATGATACCCTCCTTCTATTATGAAACACTAGTGTATGTCATTATATTAGCACACAATATATAGTATTTCAACCTCGAGGTTGAATATTTTTTCAAAACAGAAAAGATGCCGCATCCTAAGACATGACATCTCATCTTCATGCTAATCTTGTAGTTGCATCAACAAGGCCAGTAGCAATATCTTCCTTCTCCCTACTACGTAGTGCATATTTATAGGTAAGAATACCAAATAATGTTACAGCCTCAGCTCTTCTGGCGAAGTAAGCGGAACGTCCTACACCGCAAGCGTTGACAGCGGTTGTGGTCTTACCCACTCTGGAAGAGCCTAAAAAAAGACACTTCTTAGAATCTCTTCTAAAAAGTGCCTTGTAAAAGCTTGTTTTTCCTTAAATATAAAGTGATTATCAAGAATTATTCCTGTACGTATGGCATAAGTGCAACGTGACGAGCACGCTTAATTGCTACTGTAAGAGCTCTCTGATGCTTTGCACAGTTTCCGGTGATACGACGTGGAAGGATTTTTCCTCTTTCAGATACGTATCTCTTTAACTTGTTGGTATCCTTGTAATCGATAACATTATCTTTTCCACAGAATACGCAAACCTTTTTTCTTCTACGAATTGGACGTCTCTTTGCTGGAGCGCCATCTTCTCTATTAAAAGCCATGAATTTTTCCTCCTGTTTTAATTAAACGGTAAATCCTCTTCAATTCCGTCAGGGATATTCATGAATCCGCTATCTGCACCGCTTGGTTCAGGTGCACCGGCTGGAGCAAATCCTCCGCCATTGCTTCCTGAAGAAGCAGACTTACTTTCTGCGAACTCAACATTTTCTACAACAACATCTGTTGTGTATACCTTCTGTCCGTCTTTGTTTGTATAACTTCCGGTCTGAATACGACCTTCTACTACAAACTTGGTTCCCTTACGGCCGAAGCGCTCAAGGAATTCTGCAGTCTTACCAAATGCTACACAGTTAATAAAATCTGTATTCTGATCCTCGCCCTGTCTCTGGAAACGACGATCAACAGCAAGGCTAAAACGTGCAACTGCCCTAGCGTTTTCCCCCTGGGAATATCTGACTTCCGCATCGCGGGTTAATCTTCCCATTAAAATTACTTTATTCATACCTTATCCTACTTTC